>JABGOQ010000066.1 GCA_018645405.1 Anaerolineae bacterium
TAATGTTGTGCCCAATAACCATCAAAAAACAGTCCATTTATATGTATCCCTGCCCCTGCGGATATTCTGGCGATCCCGAAAGAGCTTGCACCTGTTCTCATTCCACCGTGACGCGTTACCAAAAGCGGATTTCAGGCCCCATGCTCGATCGTATTGATATCCACATCGAAGTCCCGCGCGTGGATTTTGAGAAGTTGTCTGATAAACGTAGGGGGGAAAGCTCAAAAGATATTCTCACACGAGTAGAAAAAGCACGCCAAATCCAAAGAGAAAGATTCTCTGATCTCAACAACGGGGTGATGACCAATGCCGATATGCGCGTTGCGGAAGTACGTCAGTTTTGCGAACTGGATGATGCGGGGCAGCAACTTGTCAAAGCTGCAATGCCTCAACTTCAACTTTCCGCGCGAGCCTATCATCGCATCTTGAAATTGGCACGCACGATTGCAGATTTAACGGGGGAGGAGAACATCCAGTCTACGCATCTGGCGGAGGCGTTGCAGCATCGTCCAAAGGGGATGATGGTTTAGCGGGAAAAAAGTTGGGGGGAGAAGATGTTTAGGGGTGGCACTCAAGCCCAAATCACGCGCGTCTCGGCACTTTATCCTAAAAAAATAACCAGAGGGCTAGTTTTCAAACCAACCCTTTGGCTATATCCGTTTTCTACTTAATGACCGATTATATCTTGGGGGGATTTCGCTATCCTATAGGTAGAAAATGATGAAAAAGAAGTGTAAGTTTGGGGTGCATGCGAAGTGAGTATTTCATCCCATAAGAAATCTATTGAATCTTGAGGACTATTTTCCCTACAACGCGCCCTTTTTCGCTTAGGTTGTGGGCATCTTTAATTTCTTCTATGGGGAAGGTATGAGCTATTTGTGGTTTTATTTGAGCATTTTGAAACATCGTTCTAATGGCATCAAGGTCTTGCTTGCTTGATGCAACCATGATAATTTTTGCTTTTTTCGATCTGAAGAGATTTAATACAGAGCCAAAGAGCATTGCCGGGATAGTGGGGGAAGTGGTGACACAAACGCCGCCCGCTTTTAGGGTTTTCTTAAATTCAGCAAAAGAATGGTTGCCAATCGTGTCGAAAATGCTATCGTAACTATTTTCATTTTCAAGAAGGTCGTCTTTTTTGTAGTCTATTATGTGGTCGGCGCCTAGACTTTTTGCAAATTCGATATTTTTTGTACTGCAAACGCCGGTTACAGTGCATCCCAGAGCTTTTGCTATTTGTACTGCTACGCTCCCGACCCCGCCTGTGCAACCGTTGATTAAAATATGGTCGCCTTTTTTTACTTGAGCCTTATGAACAAGAGCCTGATAAGCGGTTTGTGCAACCATAGGTAAAGAAGCGGCTTCATCAAAACTTAGGTTGCCGGGCTTTATCGCAAACATATCTTCGTTGATTTTTAGATACTCGGCATAAGCACCGCCTTTTAAGCCATCTGTCATACCGTATACTTCGTCCCCTTTTTTGAAGCCTGTAATACTTGAACCTATTTTACTGACGATGCCTGAAAAATCTGAGCCTAAAATTTCGGGCGGTGTCTTGCCCGTCATCATTTTCATTTCGCCATTTCTGACTTTCCACTCCATCGGATTTACTGAAGTACTTATTACTTGAATTAGTACTTCACCATCTCCAATGATTGGTTTGTCAATTTCTGCCAGCTTTAGAACATCGGCATTTCCGTATTCTTTTGTCAGAATAGCTTTCATTATTTTCTCCTTGAAAATTAAACCGGGCTTACGCATTTTTTATAAGCCCTACTATTTATCTTTTACTCTTTCTGAGATTATCCTTTGATCTGCCCCATCAAGCCAATTGCATTGGTGGTTTGCCATTCGGCAGTTACTTTACCATCCTTGACTTCACGGATGAAGTGACCTGTGCCAACGACACGTTTACCTGTTGCTGGAACACCGTAGAATTCACCACTATGGGTCATTTTATTGGTGTACTCGATGGCAACTAAATCCCCTTCGGCTACGACACGGACAAAATCCATATCCATATCGGTCATTGCAGTGCACAAAACACCGCGCATAAAGCCGATATATTGCGCTTTATTAATAGGCGCGGTGCCATCGCCAACGTAGGTGAAACTATCATCGAGTAATTCATCTACTTTTTCCCATTCACCATTCATAATGGCTTTTGAAACGCCTAACGCTGCTTCTTTTTTTCCTTCAAGTGTTGACATATTAGCTCCTTTTTGATGTACCTAAATATTGATAAATAGATTATAATCACATAGTCTAAAATAGCAAGTACGCACTATTTTATACCATAGTACCCAAAAGAATACTGTAAGGAGAATTCAATGCAAGATGCCTATTTTTGCCCCGTAACGGCTACAATCTCAGTAATTGGTGGGAAGTGGAAATCCATCATTTTGTGGATTCTCTATCAAGATACACATCGCTTTAGTGAGTTGAAGCGGAAGATTCCGAAAATCACCCAAAAGATGCTCACTCAGCAATTGCGTGAATTAGAACGGGATGGGGTTGTGCATCGGGAGGTTTACCCCGTTGTGCCCCCAAAAGTAGAGTATTCGCTCACAGAACGCGGGCATACATTATCGCCCCTGCTTAAGTCAATCGCAGAGTGGGGAGAAGCGTATATGCAAGAACCCGCTTGAAATTATCTTGGGGAAAATATACTGCATACTTTCAAAAAGATCATCTCGGCGTGGGCATCTCTCATGCCGAGATGATCTTTTGATTTGAAGAACTTTTTACCGCCCCATTTTAAAAACACTCAATCCCTGACGAAAAACAATAATCACAGATAAAATCAACATCAATACAGTCGCGCTCAGCTCCTGAAAAATAAAGGGGATTGCCATC
>JABGOQ010000072.1 GCA_018645405.1 Anaerolineae bacterium
CTCTTTTTATTTTGTGTCTTGTTTTAGGGGGGCAGTTCACATGAGAGGCGTTTTTGATTTAATTATTCACGGACACTTTCATCTGATTACAGTGAGATATCAACAGAGCTTCTACGAGAATATTTTTTTAGGCTCTTGATAACTTTTTCTCCAACATCCACAACGTACCTGCAAGAAGAATCAACGCGACGATCTGCGTTGAACGGATTTCGTTAAATATCAGTGTGCTGTCGCCGCGAAAGGCTTCGAGGAAGAGGGTGTATCCGGCGGTGAAGGCGATGAAGGTCAGGAAGGTGATACCAGCTTGGGGCTGGGCATCCCGTTTGGGAGGCCAGAGCAAGTTTAGGGTCACGAGCGCAGCCAGCATTGTATAAACTTGAGAAGGGTGTTTATTCATCCCCCAAAGCTCAATCGCCCACGGGACGCTGGTCTCCATCCCAAATGCGTTGCCTGAAGAAAGGTTTGAGGTAGCGAATCCGATTGCCAGCATCCCAAAAAAGGGGACGAGGGCATCTAGCGTATTCCACAGCTTCATTTCTTTTTTCTGCCCATAAATCATTGCGCTAATAATGGCTGCGGCTATCCCGCCTGTGACGTCGAGCAAGCCGGGGTTGAGCGAGAGCATATTGAGCGGATTGCTGGTGAAAGCCTGTGGAAAGCGGGCAATATAGGCAATGCGTGCGCCGATTACGCCAGTGACTAAGGCAATCAGAATAAGGTTTGAGAGTTTTTCAGTAGAAACTTTATACGCCTTTGCGCTTTTTTCAGCGAGGGTGATGCCGATCCAGAGCGAAATGAGAAGCATCAGCCCGGGGGCTTGCAGGGCTATAGGCCCGATTTGGATAATAGGAAACATAATTTCTCCAAGACTCCCCTCTCCGTTTTCTGGGAGAGGGGCTGGGGGGAGTGGCTAAGAACCGCAGATAAAAAAGGATAAACGCGGATTTATGATTTTTTATCCGCGGTTATCTGTATTCATCTGTGGTTAAAATTTAACGAAGCAATGCTTCAATTCTCGAGTGGATCAATGCTTCAGCGATAGGGCCGCCAATCACCACTTCACTGATTATGCCCTCTTTATCAACAAAAAAGGATGTTGGTAGTGAGCGCACCTGATAAAGTTGGTTGACTGCGCCATCGTTGTCGAGAACAATCGGAAAACTCAGCCCGTATTCTGTGATAAAAGCATCAATATCGGTCAGGTTATCTTGAGTTGTGGCATTGACCGCTACGATTATAAAGCCTTCTTCTTCATAATCAGCATAAGCCCGCTGAAAAGCAGGCATTTCAGCGCGGCAAGGCGGACACCACGTTGCCCAAAAATTGACCAAAACCGCTTGCCCACGCAAATCTGAAAGGGTTACTGCTTCTCCATCAAGAGTTTCCAGCGTGAAATCAGGCGCAAGAAACCCTTTTTGGGGAGCAGGAATTAATCCTGCCGTTGAACCGCCACTTTTGTCTGCGCTGAGCAATGTCCATATTGCGCCCAGCAATATAATACCGATAAATAAAATCCGTCTACGAGATTGTTGCATAACTCTCCATTTTCGTCTAAACTGATACTATCTTGTCGTGTTCAAAGGGATATATCTTACTATGCTTTTCACACAAACTGCGTATATTGGTATCGATCTAACCGGTCGCAAAGCCTTCACTTATGCTGCTCTTAATGCGGATTTAGAACTTCTGGCTTTGGCAGATGGTGATCTGGAAGATATTCTGACCTTCATCGGAGGGCAAGCATCAGCTTTTGTGGCAGTTAATGCGCCAGCGAAACCGAATCAGGGACGCGTGCGCGCGTTGCTCGAATCCAAAAGCCTGACAACAGGCAAATCTGCACTACGCGGGGCTGACATGCGTCTCGCGGAATATGAGCTTCGTCAGCGCGGAATCAAAGTTGCCGCGACCCCGGCTCATCCTGACCGCTGCCCCTCATGGATGCGCTCTGGATTTGCTCTCTACGAAAAGCTAGCAGGTTTGGGCTTTGTATCGTATCCTGCTAAAGAGGCAACTCATCAGCTTTTAGAGACACATCCCCAAGCTGCGTTTATCGCCATGGCAGAAGGGAATCTACTCTCCGCATCTGCTCTGGAGGGACGTTTGCAGCGCCAAACGATTTTATATGTCGAAGGCTTGCAAATCCGTGATCCGATGATCTTTTTTGAAGAGATCACGCGCCACAAACTAAAACAGGGAATCTTGCCGCTTGAGCAGATTTACGCATCCAGCCAGTTGAATGCACTTCTCGCTGCGTATACTGCTTGGTTGGCGGCAGAAAAGCCCAAAGATACGATATCCCTCGGTGATGAGGATGAAGGGAAAGTTTATTTACCCGTGAGCAAGTTGAAATCCACGTATTAGCACCCTCTGCCTTTCGAGCATCTCCCCCAAATTCTAAAAGCGAAATTTAGGGGAGAATAACAAAGACAAAGTATCCAAAGGAGCAATTAATGTTAAATATTGGCGATAAAGCCCCCGACTTCACCCTTCCTGACGAAAACGGGAAGATGGTCTCACTAAGCGATTATGCAGGCAAGTGGCTGGTGGTCTATTTTTATCCAAAGGATGATACACCCGGCTGTACAAAAGAAGCCTGTGATTTTACAGAGAATAAGAACGAGTTTGCTGGGCTGAATGCAGAAGTGGTTGGCATTAGCCGTGACAACGCAGAGAAGCATCAGAAGTTCATCGCCAAATATGATTTGAACCTAACGCTCTTGAGCGACCCCGACCATATCGTTCACGAAGCCTATGGTGGGTGGGGAACAAAGATTAATTATGGCAAAGAGATTGTGGGCGTGATCCGCTCAACCTATATTGTCTCGCCCAATGGTGAGATTGCCGCGCTCTGGCGAAAAGTGAATGTGCGCGTAAATCGAAAAACGGGCACGGTGAAGCACGCCGATAAAGTAAGAGAGAAATTAGCAGCGTTGCAGGCATAAATCAAAAATCCCCATTTTATTTTAGGAGACGGGGATTTTTCTTTTGAGAGTAGTATTTACTTGCTGGCTATTTTGCCTCGTCCATCGCTTTTTGCACGATAAACACGCTGGTCGGCTGCTTTGAGCAATGCTTTTGGTGTTTCGCCATCTGTTGGGAAATAAGAAATGCCAGCGCTGAAACCGATTGTTACTGGAGGTTCGCCAGGAATCGGGGTTGCGCTCATATCATCCAGTAATTGTTGCACCAACGTGGGGCCACGCATTTCATCGATACCCTGTAAAATGAGCACAAACTCATCGCCGCCATAGCGAAAGAGTATATCGGTGGTACGTATGCCATTCATGACGCGTTTGCAAAACTCGATCAAAACTTCGTCACCACGCGCATGCCCGTGTGTGTCGTTAACTTCCTTGAAATGATCGAGATCAAGAAAGACAAGTGAAAAACTGTAGTCATATCGTTGGGCACGCTCAATTTCTTCAAGGAAACGGAAGTCGAAAGCCTGACGCGATAATGCACCCGTAAGGTGATCGTAGAGACCTGCGCTATATTCGGCGGGTTTGATCTCGCGCAGGCGAGTGCTAAGCAGGCGGAGTAGCTCTATTCCAAATCCAGGAATTAGCGCGAGAAGTCCTTCAAATTTTTCTTTGCTTAGATATTTTAGATGTGTTTCTATAATAGCCGCAACAGATGCTGTGCGCTGGATATTTTCGAGAAGTGCAATTTCGCCTACAACATGCTCTGGTCTACGAAAGGTAAGTACGCGTGGCTCTTTGAGATCACCTTGTAAAATAACCAAAATGCCATCATCTATCCAATACAGCCCATTGGCAGCATCACCCTCTAAAAATAGGGTTTCACCAGGTTCTAAAATCATATCTTCGCCATAGGCTGTTAGAAATTCCTTTAGACCAGAATCAAATTGTGTCTGGTTCTCTAAAGATTTATCGTGCTCAGGAAAATGCTCATAAGTGCTTTGAATTTTTTCCAATACGTTTTCGGGAATTAGTTTTTTATTTATCATGGTTTCCAAATTTATAATGAAGAATGCGAACTTGTTATTTTAGGAAAGAGCCTATAGCCGAATTATAGCTCCGCAATACTCGCAAGTGATGCTCTCCATGCCGCGTAGCACAACTTGATTAAAAACCCCACCACAAGACGCGCACTGGGTTGGAGCACTCTTTACTTTTGCGGCAAGCTCCTCATCAATTTTAATCGCGCGTGTTGCGTCAAATTCTTTCGCTTTTGCTCTTTTGAACAGAGTCTTCCAATCGTCTCCGCTTTGCCAAATATGGAGATAAACAGTATCGAAGGGTGCGTCACTCTCACAGCCTACTTCGATAAAATCGTCTTTATTCATAAAGCCTTCTTTGCTGGCTTTCGTTTCTTTGATCAATGCGATGGGGGCTTCCCAAAGCAATTTCTGCACCAATTTCTTCTCTGTCGCCACAAAAAGAACCTTCTTCGTTGCAATCTTTTCTTTCTGTTCGAAAAGTAGACGTTGGTCAGTTAAGTACAAAACACCTTCAGGATCATCTTTGCGTTCCTTGCCATCTTTTGCCCAAACCGCCTTGACCGCCATGATCCCAGCTTCAGTTGCCAGCAAATCGAAAGTGGCTTCATCAAATTTTTCTAGCATCTGCTCTAGTTTATATAAATGGGATTTGACTTTCTGCACATCGCCGCTAAATTGATCGTATCCACCGCGAATACTTTGTTCCGCTGCTTCAACACGACTTTCCATCGCATCAATACGTGACTTCAGCTTGCTTGCCATTGGACGCAACGCTGCCGGCGCACCAGATGTTGCCGCCAACTGCGTAATCTCTCTATCCAACGGGCGCAGTAAGTTTTGCAACGATCTGGCTTCCTTCTCAATTTGAGTGTTGAGATTGGGCGCAATTTCATCCCACTGCTCAACAAAATCAGCTGCTTTTTCCTCTAAATCCTTTTCAAAAGCATACCCACGCTCACGTAAGGATTCGATGCGTCTGTCCATCCCACTCACAGAAGTTTGCAAATCTTCCACATTATCTCTAATATCGCTCATTCGTACACGTCTTTGCAAATCCTGCAAAGACGATTGTAAACCTCGAATATCACTTTTTACTTGCTCGGCAAGGCTGGGAGTAGCCATGAGTTCTCCTTCTTATAAAAACTTTCCCTAATTCTAACTGATTTTATCCGTTTTCTAAGCAAATCCGAAGTTTGCAAGATTTTCGCACGTTTTAGCTTATCGCAAAATGGTAAAATAGCAGGGTTATTTCCAAAGAAATTAAAATTCGTGCAATTTGCCGAATTCCTATCATTTGTGATAAATTGAGGCTCCTTATGAAAACAAAAAACCTTCAAGAACGTGCTATCAACGCTCTCCGCTTCCTCTCTGCTGACGCAATCCAACAAGCCAATTCGGGGCATCCTGGCCTCCCGATGGGCGCAGCCGCGATGGCATATACCATCTGGACGCGCCACTTGTGTCATTATCCCCAAAATCCCAATTGGTTCGACCGTGACCGTTTTGTCCTTTCAGGTGGGCATGGCTCGATGCTCTTATATTCTCTTCTGCACCTCACGGGCTATGATCTTTCTCTTGACGACCTAAAGAACTTTCGTCAGTGGGGAAGTCTCACGCCTGGGCACCCAGAATATGGGCATACACCTGGTGTTGAAGTTACCACAGGTCCTCTTGGGCAAGGATTTGCTAACGGCGTTGGCTTTGCGATTGCAGAATCTCATCTTGCCGCGCGCTTCAATCAAATGGGGCAAAAGATAGTCAATCATTATACTTATGCCATTGTTACTGATGGCGATCTCATGGAAGGTGTTGCCTCCGAATCCGCTTCGCTGGCGGGCACACTCAAACTTGGCAAACTCATATATTTATACGACGACAACCATATCTCCATCGATGGCTCAACCGATCTTGCCTTTACCGAAGATCGCGCCGCTCGTTTTGAATCCTACGGCTGGCATGTGCAGACTGTGGAAGATGGAAATAATGTTGACGTAATTGACGCTGCCATTAAGATGGCTAAAGCGGATTCGCGCCCCTCGATCATTATGTGCCGTACCATTATCGGATACGGCTCCCCAAACAAACAGGGGACGCATGGCGTTCACGGCGCACCGCTCGGGGACGAGGAACTTGCTTCCGCTAAAGAGAACTTGGGGTCCGATCCCGAACTTCGTTTTGCTATTGAAGACGACGTGCTCGAACACTATCGTGAAGCCATTCCACGTGGACGTGAACTCGAAGCCGATTGGAAGATGCGCCTTGAAGCCTACGGTCGTATTGCTCCAACGAAAGGCAAAGAGCTGCAACGTCGTATGGCTGGCAAACTCCCCGAAAATTGGACAGATTCCCTCCCCACCTTCGAAGCGAATTCCAAAGGCATGGCATCGCGCGCCGCTTCAGGCAAAGTTTTGAACGCGATTGCTGAAAGCCTCCCCGGACTAATTGGTGGTTCTGCGGATTTGGCTCCCTCGAACAAAACCTGGCTGGACGGCTACGATGCTTTTTCTGCTGAAACACCTGCTGGACGCAACTTCCACTTTGGAGTGCGCGAACATGGTATGGGTGCAATCGTTAATGGGATGGCCGTTCACGGTGGCATTATTCCTTATGGCGGTACTTTCCTCGTCTTTGCGGATTATATGCGTGGCGCGCTGCGTGTAGCAGCCCTCTCGAAATATCCTGCGATCTGGGTCTTTACCCATGATAGCATTGGCGTTGGCGAAGATGGTCCCACACATCAGCCGATTGAGCATTTTGCCGCTTTACGCGCTATCCCCGGGATGACGGTCATCCGTCCTGCAGATGCGAATGAAACTGCCCAAGCGTGGAAATCTGCCATCGAGAATCGCAATGGCACGACGGCCTTAATTCTGACGCGTCAAAATCTGCCGACTTTGGCAGAAGAAACACATGTTGAAAAAGGTGCTTATGTTTTGAAGGATTTTGATGATAATCCCGAAATTATTTTGATGGCATCTGGTTCGGAAGTCAGTCTGGTTCTTGCTGCTGCTGAGAAACTGGCAGAAGAAGGCGTGAAGGCGCGCGTGGTATCTGTTCCGTCGCTCGAGTTGTTCGAGAAAGAGGAGCAAGCCTATCGTGAGTCTGTTCTCCTGCCGCAGATCGGGGCGAGACTCGCTGTCGAAGTGGGAATCGCCCAAGGTTGGTGGAAGTATGTTGGCTCGGATGGCGGCGTTTTATCTATAGAAAAATATGGTGCATCTGCTCCAGCTGGAAAGATTTTTGAAGAATACGGCTTCACAGTTGAAAACGTGATCGCCAAAGCAAAAGAATTGTTGAAATGAAAATAGCGATAGCTTGCGACCATGGCGGTTTCCCGCTCAAAGAGACTGTGATCGATGTAGTATGCGCGGCAGGGCATGATGTTTTTGACCTCGGCACGGACAGCGTGGAAAGCGTCGATTATCCTGATTTTGCTGAAAAATTGGGGCGTGCTATTCAGTCTGGCGAAGTCGAACGCGGGGTTTTGATGTGTGGCTCAGGGGTGGGAGCGAATATCGCCGCGAATAAAATGAAAGGCGTTTATGCTGCAATTTGCCATGATACTTACTCGGCGCATCAGGGCGTGGAACACGATGATATGAACGTGCTTTGTCTGGGTGCCAGAATTGTTGGCCCCGAGCCTGTAAAAGAAATTGTGGAAGCTTTTTTAGGAGCGCGCTTTGTCGGAAATGATGCTGGCGAAGAGCGTCATGCACGCAGAGTAAATAAAGTTAGAATATTAGAAGGTTAATTTTAAAATCCACGAAGTCACACGAAGGAACACGAAATATTTTTTCGCAAAGCGAAAAAATAAAAACTTAGTGCTTCTTCGTGTCCTTCGTGGATATTTTTTAGGAGATATTATGAATAACCCCATTACAGAACTTACAAAATTAGGTCAGTCGATTTGGTACGATAACATTCAACGAAAACTATTAGAAAACGGCGAACTTGCCGCAATGATCGAGCGCGGCGAGATTCGTGGCGTGACATCCAACCCGAGCATTTTTCAGAATGCCATCGCTAAATCAAATGATTACGATGCCGCGTTGGTGCCTTTGGCTAAGGCTGGTGAAGATTCAGAATCTATTTTTTGGGAACTTGCGATCAAAGATATTCAAGATGCTTGTGACATTTTCACACCCCTTTATGAAGAAAGCGAAGGCGGTGATGGCTACGTCTCACTCGAAGTTAGTCCCTATTTGGCAAATGACACCGAAGGCACAACCAAACAGGCGAGCGAACTTTGGGCACGTGTCAATCGGCCCAATTTGATGATAAAAATCCCTGCAACCAAAGAAGGTTTGCCCGCCATTCGTCAAACTATTGCCGCGGGTATTAATGTCAATGTCACGCTCATTTTTTCCATCGAGCGTTATCGTGAAGTCATGGATGCTTATATGTCCGGTCTCGAAGTTCGCATCCTCGCCGAAGATGATGCAGGCAGCATTGAGAACGTCCACTCTGTTGCATCTTTCTTTATTTCCCGCCTCGATAGCATCATCGACAAGCAACTTTCCGCCGATTCTCCTCTGCGCGGAAAAATTGCGATTGCCAACGCCAAGCTCGCTTTTGAAGCCTTTCAGGAAGTCACTAGCGGCATCCGATTTGGCAAACTCCAGCTTGCCCGCGCCAACTATCAGCGTCCGCTTTGGGCGTCCACCAGCACTAAAGACCCCGCCTATCCCGACACTCTCTACATCGATGAACTGATCGGACCCGCCACCGTCAACACCGTCCCGCCTGCGACTCTCGACGCTTTCAAGGATCACGGTACAGCGGCAGCGACTCTCACCGCTGATCTTGCTGCAGCACATCAGGCTTGTGCCGATCTTGAAAAAGCAGGCGTTTCCCTTGCTAAAGCTACACAGGATTTAGAAGATGCGGGCGTCAAAGCCTTTGCGGATGCCTTTACTGGCTTACTCGAAACCATCGAGGAGCGACGCCGTGACGCAGCTTAAATTTTTACTTGCTCCCGTTACTAAACGGATTACCCAATTTGAAGCGGATTCCGTTAATTCCCGCCTTTGGGCGCATGATCCCACCTTGTGGACAGAAGACCCCGCCGGACAAGCCGAAGTCAAAATAAGACTTGGCTGGCTCGATTTGCCCAACACCTCCCGCAACTTAGCAGATAATGTGACGGCTTTTGCCAAAGAAGTCAAAGATGCTGGTATCCACAAAACCTTATTACTCGGCATGGGCGGTTCATCTTTAGGCCCCGAAGTAATGTCTTTAACCTTCAACCTTAAACCTGAAACCTTCGCTATTCTTGATTCAACTGACCCAGCCCAAATCGCCGAAGCCGCACAAAACTTCCCGACAGATGAGACACTCTATATTGTCGCCAGCAAATCTGGTGGCACAGCCGAGACCATGTCTGCGTTTTATTATTTCTGGGAGAAAAGCGGTGGAGATGGAAGCCATTTTGTTGCTATCACCGACCCTGGCTCTAATTTAGAAAAAATGGCTAAAGAACGCAACTTCCGCAAAATCTTTATGGCAGATTCTACTGTGGGCGGGCGTTATTCTGCATTGACAGCTTTTGGGCTTGTCCCCGCGGCGTTGATGGGGATTGATGCAAATAAAGCCTTGGATAGTGCCGCAACAATGATGGCAGAAGCAAAAAAAGATATAGATAATTCTGCGCTTTATCTGGGCGCAGTCATGGGTGAAGCTGCTCTAAATGGACGAGATAAGTTGACGCTTATTACCGATTCCGCATTTGAGTCTTTCGGTGCGTGGGCAGAGCAATTGATCGCTGAATCGACAGGCAAAGAAGGGAAGGGGATTGTGCCTATAGATGGCGAATCTCTTCTCCCCGCAGAAAAATATGGCGATGACCGTCTCTTTGTCTATCTCCGCTTGGATAGCGAAAATGATGAGTTTGTCACTGAATTAGAGAAGGCAAACCAACCTGTTCTTGAGATACAGATTACTGATAATTACTCATTATTTACTGAGTTCTATCGCTGGGAATACGCGACCGCAGTTGCTTGCCATATTTTGGGCGTAAATGCCTTTGACCAACCCAATGTTGAAGCCGCAAAGATAGAAGCTCGCGCTCAAATTTATGCGTATAACCAAAAAGGTGTCTTAGATGAAGGCGAGCCAACATGGGAAAAGGAAGATGTTAAAATCTACACCAATGTTGATATAGTGGGAGCAAACTTGAATTCCGCGATTGATTCGTTTTTTGATAAAGGGCGGGAGGATGATTACGTTGCTATCCAAGCTTATTTGCCGCGCAACAACCAAACAGCGACATCCCTCCAAAAAATCCGTAAAGCTATCCAGGAAAAAACAGGATTGGCGATAACACTCGGGTTTGGTCCCCGTTTTTTACATTCAACTGGACAACTCCATAAGGGCGGCGCGAATAACGGTATTTTCATCCAAATTACCGCAGATGCGGAGGCTGATATCGACATCCCCACGCAGGGAATGAGTTTTGGTACGCTCGAACGCGCCCAAGTTCTCGGCGATTATGCTGCACTGGAAGCTGCTGGGCGGCGTGTACTGCGAATCCATCTCTCTGGATTGAATTTGCTCAGTTCATTAGAATGAGCTTTCCTGAAAAAAGAAAATCTCGCCTTTCAAGGCGGGATTTTTTGAAATTCATCGGGCTGGCAGGCTTTAGTGGTTTAATCTATGGAACACAAATAGAGCCAGATTGGTTAGAGGTGGTTGAGATGCCTTTGACATTGCCTCGTTTAGACGCTGCCTTTTCTGGCTTTCGGGTGGTGCAGATTAGCGATATTCACATGGGTGGATGGATGAGCCGTGAGCGTTTTGGGGCAGTTGTTGATGTCGTTTTAGAGAAAGACCCAGACCTTGTTGCGATCACCGGTGATTTTATTGTGGGGGGAAAGAAGGCAAGCTGGTATGTTGATGTTTTGAATAATCTCTTGGTCGAGTTAAAGCGATTGTCTGATAAATTCCCAACTATCGCTGTATTGGGAAACCATGATGTGTATACTGATGCTTCAATGGTACGCAAAATATTATTAGAGGCAAATGTTGTAGAGTTAGAGAATGATATTTTTTCTGTTACTCGTGACTTTTCAAGCCTCCATTTTTGTGGGGTGGATGATGTGATGTTCGGAGCACCTAATCTTGAAGATATTTTCGCAAAGTTACCTGAGCTTGGATCTGCTGTTCTTTTGGCACATGAACCTGATTTTGCAGATTTTAGTGCTGCAGCTGAACGTTTTGATTTACAAATATCCGGGCACTCGCACGGAGGGCAGATTGTTTTATTTGAAGATACTATACCAATTAAGCCACCCTTGGCTAAGAAGTATCCATCTGGTTGGTACCAAGTTGCTGGTATGCAGCAATACACAAATAGAGGCTTAGGGATGTCGCATTTGAATATCCGCTTAAATTGCCGTCCTGAAATTACTGTGTTTACGTTAATGGCATTGTGAACTGATGATTAAACCTTTAGCTGAATTTAGATGTATACCGTGCAGGGGCGATACCCCAGCTTTATCT
Organism: Anaerolineae bacterium; assembly: GCA_018645405.1. Taxonomy (GTDB): domain Bacteria; phylum Chloroflexota; class Anaerolineae; order Anaerolineales; family Villigracilaceae; genus Desulfolinea. Next base: position 11,459 of record JABGOQ010000072.1, read on the forward strand.
TTCGATGAAATCGAATATCTTTTGCCTGAAGTTCCTGAATGGCAATTAATCGAAGTGGAGGGGATCCCGCGTCTTGAGCGCGTTTTTCTTTTTAAAGACTTTGCTGAGGCTTTAAAATTTTCAAATCGTGTGGGTGCGATTGCAGAAGCCGAAGACCATCATCCACGTATTATTATTGAGTGGGGGCGTGTTGCAGTAGAATGGTGGACTTATGCAATTAACGGGCTTCATAAAAATGATTTCATCATGGCAGCAAAGATAGATATGCTTGAATTTTAGGAGATTTGTGTGGGAGAAGTAAATAATAAATCCGCATTGGGGATGTGGGTTCAAAACTTTTTTGGGCTTGGCTTGGGGCTAATCGCTTCACTTTTTAGTATCCGATTGATCGTTGATACCAGCTTTCGTATGCTATATCCTTTTGTACCCCAAATTTCTGGGGGCTTGCAAGTTAGCATTACCGTTTTTGGCTGGCTCTTGATGATCCGCTCAGCCTCTGCAATTTTTAGCCCAATGATCGGCTCGCTCGCAGATCGCTATGGTCGGCGCAAGATCATGGCTTTTGCACTGCTTTCTCAATTTATAGGCATGGCAGGAATCACTTTTTCACGGGGCTGGTGGACTGTGCTGCCATTGTTTTTTTGCGGTTTAGCAGTGAACGCTTATTTGCCTGCCCAGCAAGCCTATATCAGCGATTTGGTTTCTTTTGAGCGGCGTGGACGTGCGTTGGCATCAACAGATGTCGCTTTTGCAGTTTCAGGCATGGTCATGATGCCCATCATCGGTTGGCTAATTAACGCCTATGGTTGGCGTGCACCCTTTTTGGGGTTAAGTATTTTAAGTGTATTCATTGCTATCTTAACTTGGAGCTATTTGCCAGAAACGAAAAAACGTACATCAGAAAAGCAAGCCTCCGCAAATATGTGGGAACTTCTGCGAAGAAGAAATATTCAGGCCTCGATGGGTGTCTCGATATTGTTTTTTATCGGTGTCGGCATCTATATGACTTTTTGGAGCATTTGGTTGACTGAAGATTTTGGATTCGACGCCCTTGACTCAGGCTTGATGGCGCAACAAATAGGCATCGCCGAGTTGTTTGGCGCGGTTCTTGCTGGCCTCGTCGTGGACCGTTTCGGTAAACGCCGTACCAGCTTAACAGGTGTTCTCGCCTCAGCAATCATGTTCGCCTTGATTCCATTAGCGCGTGAAAATCTGCTTGCAATTCGCATTCTTTTAGTGATCACCGTCTTTTGGGTTGAGCTTGGGATTGTTGCTCTTTTCCCACTATATGGTGAACAGGCTCCGAATGCACGCGCAACTATTTTTGCGCTGATTGCGCTGGGGAATGGAATCGGTTTGGCAGTTGGCCCCCTTATCACCACCAGCTTATGGGATTTATACGGTCTTGGCGCAATCACGGCTGTTGCTGCTATAAGCCTTATCTTGGCGACGGGGTTGATTTGGTTCTTTTTGAACGATAGGGTTGAGTAAGGAGTCACCTATGCAAAGAAAAACTATTTTCATTATCATCATCTTGAGCTTGTTACTTGCTAATCTTGCATTTTCTAGCTCCGAAAAAATATCCGTTACGCGTGCTGCAGATGTCACAAACGATCAGCCCACGCTCAATTTTCCGGATAGTATCACCTTGCGCGCTACACTCAAATCGGATGCACCGATCACTTCTGTTGTCCTTGAATATGGTACCGGTGAGTTGACCTGTGGCACAGTTCTTGCAAAAGCCTTTCCGCAATATACGCCCGCCACAAGCGTTGATGTTGAGTGGATTTGGGAGATGAAGCAGTCTGGCTCCTTACCCCCTGGCACATCTCTTTGGTGGCGTTGGCGTTATACTGACGAAAATGGTGTAGAAAGCCTTTCTGAGAAAAAAACAGTTACGTGGATCGATTCAAAGCATAATTGGCAAACGCTCACATCAGGCTTCATTAACTTGCATTGGTATTCTGGTGATCAATCTTTTGCCCAAGACCTTCTTAATGCCGCAGAACTCGGGTTGGAGCGTTTAGAAGTTGACGCTGGTCTCCAGCCAGATGCGCCTATTCATCTTTATATTTATGGTAATACAGAGGATATGAGAGATGCCATCCTCTACGAGCCAGGCTGGACAGGCGGCTTGGCATATCCCGGACATAATATTGTCATTATTGGGATTTCTGAGCGTGATATCGAATGGGGACGCTCAACGATTGCTCATGAGCTAACGCATGTATTGGTCGGTCACCTTACCTTCTCTTGTTTGGGCGATGTCCCCACCTGGCTCAACGAAGGTCTGGCTGTTTATGGCGAAGGTGAGCTTGATGAAAATTCAAAAACGCAATTGAATGAAGCGATCGGCAATGATGAGTTGCTTACCCTTCGTTCGCTCAGTGGTGGTTTCTCTGAAGTATCCAGCAAAGCGCATCTTTCTTACAGCCAATCCTATAGCGTTGTCAAATTTTTGATCGAAACCTACGGGCAAGATCAGGTGAACTCTTTGTTGATCGCCCTGCGGGATGGGACGACAATTGATGGCGCACTCCTAAAAGTATATGGATTTGATGTGGAAGGTTTGGAGGACGCTTGGCGGGATGCGATCGGCGCGACGCCTCAACTTGCTTCCGCGCAACCAACAGCGCAGCCTACCCCAACTTTTGTCCCCACGTATGTGCCCTTTGCTGGAACATCACTGGATATAACCCCAACGCCTTATACGATCCCCACATCATCGGCTGATCAAGAATCACCCTCTGTTACTGATAGTTTTCCTCCCTTTCCCATGACTGTAGTTTTAGGCACCCTGTGTTGTTGTCTGATATTTTTGCTTCTTGGCGGAGCAGGAATATGGTTCTTCATCTCATCTCAAAAGCGTAAAGGAGATAATAATGAAACAGAGGCATAAAACTTTCACCTTTATCTTATTTGCTCTACTGTTGCTCCTTGTTATAAGTGGAGCCAGTGACGCGAACAAAGCCTCAGCCAGCGTAGACATACAAGGATCTCTGGAGCAAGCCTTGGTCCTCGCAGGTGGCGAAAGTACCAATCCGCGTGAATATGATCCAGCCACCACACATGGCTCGGGGAATAAACTCATCTACAGTGGTCTGGTCGCATTTGATCCTTATTTAAACCTAACCCCTGATTTGGCTGAAACCTGGGATATCAGCTCAGATGGCAGAATCTACACCTTTCATCTCCGAGAAAACGCAAAATTCCATGACGGTCGCGCAGTAACATCTCAAGATATTATCTATTCTTGGGAGCGTGCTCTCAGCCCCGCTTTGCGATCAGATACAGCCTTGACCTATCTCGGAGAAATTGTCGGCGCACGTGAGATGGCTTTGGGGCAGGTTGATCATCTTTCTGGGGTGGAAGCATTGGATGAGCATACCCTGCAAGTAACGATTGATGCCGCCAAACCCTATTTTCTACTCAAACTGACTTACCCAACATCTTTCGTTGTAGATAAAGCCAACGTGGAATCAGGTGAAGAATGGTATCGAGCGCCTAATGGTACAGGCCCTTTCACGTTGACTGAATGGAGACGTTTTGAGCAGATAACGTATAAAGCAAACTCCGAATTTTACTTGGGCAAGCCTTCGATTCCTTATGTGATCGTTCAATTATATAGCGGTGTGGGGATTCGCTTATATGAAGCCGGCGATATTGATATGACAGGAGTCTCGTATTATTCCGCCGAACGCTTTCTTGATCCAACCGAGCCACTGCACGATGAATTGCTAACAGGCGTAAATTTATGTACAGGCTATGTGGTTTTTGATACCACAAAACCACCCTTTGATGATGCTAAAGTACGCCAGGCTTTTTCGATGGCATTTGATCGTCAAAAATATATAAATGTGGTTTTACGGGGTAGATCATTACCAGCAATCGGCATCTTCCCACCAGGTCTACCGGGATTCAATATTGGCTTACGCGGCATCACCTATGATCCTGAAGGGGCTCGACAGTTATTGGCAGACTCTAAATATGGCAGCGCGGATAATTTGCCTCCCATCATCTATACCGATGCGGGGATTGGCTCCTATATCGGTGCAGATGTAGCTGCAATCGTGCAAATGTGGCAACAGGTACTTGGTGTGGAAATAACAGTCGAAAATCTGGAACCAAATTTTTATATTGATCAGATTTATGCCGGACAGCATGGACAGATTTTTGGCGGTGGTTGGTGTGCTGACTATCCCGACCCAGAAAATTTCGCTGATGTACTTTTCCACAGCGGATCAGCACAAAATAACGGTGGCTACTCAAATCCAGAATTGGATGCTTTGCTCGAATTCGCGCGTGTAGAACAGGATGTGACCACGCGCATTGAGATGTATCAGCAGGCTGAACAGATCATCGTGAATGAAGCCCCTGTACTCTTTACTACCCATTCCTTATCGTATCAGTTGGTGAAACCTTATGTGAAAGGCTACGTTTTTACGCCGATTGATATGCCGATCGAAAGATATATGTGGTTGGAAGGGAAGTAGTTCCACATATTATTACACTTCCATTCCTTAGTGAGATGCTAATCTTATGAAATCTAAAGAGAAGAGAAAACTTCGCCTTACAAGGCGGGACTTTCTTAAACTAATCGGGCGCATTGGGGCATTTGGCTTGGCAACAGGTTTGGGAGGCTGGACTTACGCCACGAAAATAGAACCAAGTCAACTGGACTTGGTCAAGTTACCGCTTTTCTTACCACGCTTGGCACCTGTATTTGATGGGCTTAGAGTGGCAATAATTAGCGATATCCATTTGGGCGGATGGATGACACGCGAGCGTTTAATTCCCGTGATAGACATGATTTTGGAGCAATCGCCTGATATTATTTTAATTACAGGTGATTTTATGTATGGGCATGGGTGGAGTGATGAAACTCAAATACATGCAGACGATCTAGCTGCTGAGTTGCTTCGTTTATCAGAAAAAATAACAACGCTGGCAGTTATGGGCAATCACGATTATTGGACGAGTGCTCCTGATGTACGCCGAGCCTTGAAAAAAGCCAACGTTATCGAACTTTCAAATACTTTTTATTCCATGACGCGTGGGACAGAGCAACTCCATTTTTGCAGCGTAGATGATATTTGGGAAGAGCAAGATGACCTTGACTCTCTTCTTATGCAATTACCGGCAGAAGAGGCTGCTATCCTTATGGCACACGAGCCAGATTTTGCCGATATTAGTGCGGCAACAAGACGTTTTGATTTGCAAATATCCGGGCATACACATGGTGGGCAGGTTGTCTTCCCCGATCAGCCTCCTCCAGTTCTCCCTTATTTAGGACAAAAATATCCATCTGGATTATATGAAGTTGAAAAAATGTGGCAATATACGAATCGTGGAGTAGGAATGGGCAGAATATCTGTGCGTTTTAATTGCCCTCCTGAAATAACAATCCTGACATTGAAAACTACACTTTGAGCTTTATACCCCTCTGGTTTTATTTTTCTAATAACTCTTTCAGCCTCTCATGCTCCGCATAAAACCCTCTATACTTCTCTGGCAGCATCGCCGCAATTTTGCACATTATTTCATCAGTGTATTCGCTTAAAGCCTCATCTTTATTTGTTTTTGGCAGCGGTGGCAAAGTGAATGCCTCTCCGATCGTAACAGTGACGCTTGTCTGCTTTAGGCGTTTTAAATTACCTAAAAGAACACGGTCTTCTGTCCCAGCCAATGCGACCGGTATGACCGGAAACTGGGTCTTTGACGCCAAATAACTGATCCCAGATTTTCCCTCTGCCATTTTTTCATTGCGGCTGCGCGTGCCCTCTGGCGCGATGATGAGAACCTGCCCCTCATTCATGCGGCGCAATATCTCGCGCAGAGCGTGGATGTCGGGATTGAAACGATCAATGAAGATCACGTTCAGGTGTTTTCCCAGCCAGCGAAGAAAGGCAGACTCTTCCCATTTTTCAGCAACAGGAATGAAAAAATCCCAGCGTTCAAGAACGTAATATGCAAGGAGAGCATCTAGAATACCGAGATGATTGGTTGCGAAAGCGTAACTCCCACTTTCTCGGAGATTTTCTTTGTTAATAATTTCAATTTTTGCAACGAGACGAATTAATGCGCGGATAATAGAGCGAAGGATGGTTTTAGTCATGGCGCTAATTGTATGCTACTTTGCGGAGCAGAGCAACAAAAAAAGCCCCGTTAGGGGCTTTTGATTTACCATTTGTTTGTGCGAGGAGAGAGTGGTGCGGTGTCACTGCCTTTTTTAGGTTTAGCCTTCCCGTATAACTGTAAAACGCGATTGAAAACATCACGATCTTCTGAGTGCATTTGAAGAATGTGGAAACCAATATTAAAAACAAAAGGATCAATTGGGTCAGACTGACACCATTTGCTACGCGCGCTAAAAATCATAAAGGGTTTTTCAGCAACGTCAGGTGTCAGCGCAAGATGAAAACGAAAATCTTGCTCAACAGGAATAACTTCATCGCTATCCAACTTAAAACCACCTGTGCTAATATCTGATAAATGGCCAATAAGTTTTTTTGTCGTTGCATCGGTCAGACGCATATAATATGAAAAATCTTTTCTGTTTTCAACTCTTTTTTCAGCCATAAGAGACCTCCTTCTCTTTTACTCTCCTAGTATAAGTGAAATTGAAGTGAAATTCAACTTTTTGTCATGCAATTTTAAGGATATGCGTAAGAATACTTGCGCCAGAGCCACCTATATTTTGTGCCATCCCAATTTTTGCTCCATCTACTTGTGTTTCTCCACATTCACCACGTAATTGTTGGACGGATTCGACGATTTGGTACATCCCCGTTGCGCCTACTGGATGCCCGCGCGCCTTCAATCCTCCACGTGTGCAAATCGGGATGCGCCCTCCTTTTATCTTGATCTCGTCATCTAAACCGAGTCTCGGCCCTTGTCCTTTTTCTGCAAACCCGCAAGCCTCCAGAGAGAGCGCAGTCATGATCGAGAAAGCATCGTGTAATTCGAAAAAATCAATATCATCAGGAGCGACCCCAGCTTGTGCATAAGCGCGTTCTACCGAAAGATATGCCGCCTGTAAAAATAGCGGAGTCTTTCGTGAGTGAACACTAATTGTATCGGTAGCAGCTCCACTTCCCGCGATTTGTACCGCTTGCTTATCGCCGCGTACACTCTCGAAGGGCACAATTAATGCGGCAGCCGCACCATCGCCCGTCGGCGAAGCATCCATCAAGTTGATAGGCGCAGCGATCATTGCTGAGTTTGTATATTGCTTTGCGCTAATTGCAAAGGGCAGTCGTGCGTAAGGATTGTGTATGGCATTCGCATGAGAGTTGATAGAAAAAGGCGCAAAATCTTCGTGCTTCCAGCCATATTCGTACATATAGCGGCGCATAATGAGCGCATTTAACCCAACAAAAGAAATGCCCTGCTCTAACTCCCAATCAGAATCGGCAGCTGTTGCCAGCGCGGAGGTGACTTCAGTAGGTGCAGCATCAGTCATCTTTTCGACACCGACCACCATCGCTGAATCAATTTCTCCAGAAGCGACTGCAATGATCCCTGCTCGAAATGCGGAAGCCCCTGAAGAGCAAGCAGATTCGATTTTGGTGGCTTCACCCTTCAAGCCGACCCAGTCAGCGACAACCGTTCCGAGATTGTTTTGTTGATCAATTAGCCCGGAGAGCATATTTCCTAGAAAAAGTGCCTCAACAGACTCGCGTCTTGCGTCTTTTAACGCAGCGAAAAAAGCTTCGCCCGCTAAGTCTCTAATGGAGCGTTCCCAGTGTTCGTGTATTTTTGTTTGTCCAATGCCAATAATTGCGATTTCGCGCATGAAGTACCTCATCTTATTGTATACTTTGATGATAATTCTAACCGAAGGTACTCTCAGGGTCTATCAAAAAAATGACAAATAAAAAATGGAAGAAAGCGGTTCTTGAAAAACTTGCTGAAACAGGGAGCTTGGGCAGAGAATCGGCTGAATATATCCGCAAATATAAGGCGCGGATTTATTTTAAGAAATATTCTAAAAGCACGGGTGCGCGTTGGTTCTTATTTCACCAGATTTCGCTTAATACACGTTATTACTCCACCAATACTGATTTGAATAATCCCAAGCTCTTAAGTTTATTGGTACATGAAGTTCATCATCTCAAACAAGGAGTGTTAACCGCACTCTCTGTTTATGGAGAGCTGGATGCCTGGCAGGTGGAATATCGCTTTCATAAAGAAATTTCTCCTGCGAAGCTGCATTCCGCACTGGAAGAGATACTTATATTACCCCTCAATTGGGATCGTGATAATTTACGCCGCGCTGCGAAACTCATGCAAGATTATGCGGGGAAGGGCTACCGTATCAATTGGCTGCCGCTATATCCTATTCATAAAGAGATTACGTATTGGGTGAAAAGAAAGAAACCAGCTTGACATCTGTTTGTTTGTGTTTCTTACGGGATATTTGTTTTTAAGCAAATATCCCGTTTTTATTTTTAAGAATTAACTTGACTTTCTCCTCTAAAAATGCTAATATAAAAACGAACGATCGTTCATTTCTATGGTAAATATATGACAGAGCCCATCTTATCCAAAGGTAAACGCACAAGACAAGCGATTGAAGAAGCTGCTTACGAACTCTTCCTTGACCAAGGGTATTCGGCTACGTCCATGCGTCAGATTGCAGAGCAGGCGGGCATAGCATTGGGTGGAATCTACAATCATTTTGCTGGCAAAGAAGCTATTTTTACCGCTGTTATTCTCAACCAACATCCTTATAAGCAGATTCTTCCTATAGCTTTGGCTGTAGAAGGGGATGACGTAGAATCATTTGTATATAACACTGCACAGGCGTTGGTAGATGAACTTGGGTACAGCCCAGATTTCTTAAAACTGGTCTTTATCGAAGTCGTTGAGTTTGGCGGGAAGCATATGGCTGCTCTTTTTCAGGATGTTTTCCCGCAAATTTTGCCTCTCTTGGAGCGTTTTCAATCAGATAAAGTGCGTGCTATCCCGCCAGTCATGTTAATGCGTGTTTTTATTGGCACCTTTATTGCCTATTACTTAACAGAAGAAATGTTAGGAGATGTCGTGATGCCAGACTTGCAAGAAGAAGCAATGGGACATTTTGCAGATATTTTTTTACACGGCGTATTAAAGCCAAAGGAGCAATAAGCGATGTTTAAAAAACAAGGTTGGCATTTCTTGTCTTTAGTAGTCTTGCTGGCAGGCGTTGCCGCGCTCTTTGGGGATGATTTTGCAAGTGGGCAATTATGGGGCGCAAGTACAAAGTTTTGGTTCTGGTTTGCGATTGGTGTTCCGGTTGCGCATCAGATAGTTGTGCCCATAATTTGGCGGGGAGAACTTTATCATCAGTGGATGACCAAAATCTTCGGAGATAAAGGCTTTTTGATTTATAAAATTATTTTCAGCATCCTTTTCATTGCGCGCCCTATTTCTGTGATTTTGGTTGGCATTTCCAACAAAAACACGCTCCATCTAAATCCCTTTTTTGCGTATATTTTGGGGTTTCTTTTACTCATCCCAGCAGTTTACGGCATGTATTCAGTCATCCGCTATTTTGGCATAGATCGTGCTTATGGCATCGACCATTTTGAGCCAGAAATATATTTGAATAAACCATTCGTAAAACAGGGCTTATTTAAATATACTGACAATGCCATGTATAAATTTGTCTTTTTAGCACTTTGGGCTATAGGCTTAGGCTTTCTCTCCAAAGCAGCCTTATTGGTGGCAGCATTCAATCATCTATATATCTGGGTGCATTTCTACTTTACAGAATTGCCTGATATTCGCCACATATACGGTCAATCTGCCGAATAGGAGACGTATGAATTCTCGATTAATTTCAATTATCCGCAAGGAATTCATTCAGATTATTCGTGATCCACGTACTCTGGCAATGATCCTTGTTGTTCCGGTCATGCAATTATTTCTGCTGGGTTATGCCGCAACCACCGATGTGCGGAATGTCCCCATTGCGGTTTGGGATCAAAGTCGCAGCCCAGAATCTCGCGCTTTGCTGGATGCATTTCGCTCCGCAGACTATTTCCGTATCGCCTTTGATATTTGTTCAGATGCTGAACTACGCGACCTGATTGAAAGGGGTGAAGCACGCGCTGCCATCATCATCCCGCCAGATTATAGCCAGCGTCTGCTCGAAGGGGATGCTCAAGTCTCGATGATTCTGGATGGTTCCGATTCCACTGTTGGGGGAACGGCGCTCTCCACCGCACGACTGATCGGGCAATCACACGCCACTAAATTAATGCAGGAGCAAGCCGCTCGGTCCGGGAGAAGCGCAGAATTTAATCCCCCTTTAGAAGTTCGCACGCAGGTTTGGTACAACCCCGATTTGAACTCTGCCTACTTCATGATTCCTGGCGTGATCGGAATGATCCTTTTTGCCATCACATCCATTCTGACGGCAACGACTATCGTCCGTGAGCGAGAACGTGGCACCATCGAGCAATTGATCGTCACGCCTATCCGTTCATGGGAGTTGGTGGTTGGTAAATTGACACCTTATGTCATCCTTTCCCTTTTTGATACGCTGGTTGTGCTAGCGGTTGGAAATTTTTGGTTCAAGGTGCCAGTTCGCGGCGATCTTGGTTTGATCATTGGCACATCTGGATTACTACTTCTTTCTGGTCTGGGAATTGGCTTATTTGCTTCGACTACAGCAAATACGCAACAAGAAGCCTTTATGACTGTCTGGATGACTCTCTTACCAGCCATATTTCTTGCCGGTTTTTTATTTCCAATAGAAGCCATGCCCCTAGTCTTACGCTGGGTTTCCTATATTATTCCCCTGCGCTACTATTTGGTTATTATTCGCGCATTATTACTCAAAGGTGTTGGCGCGGCAGCCTTGCAAAATGAGATCATTGCCCTTGCTATTTTTGGCGTCGGCATTATGAGCGCAGCTGCAATGCGTTTCCGTAAACGACTTGATTAGGAGTTCCCATGCATAAAAAACGTCCCCCCATTCCTGTAATTGTGATTATCCTTTTAGTTGTTCTAATTGGTGGCTATTATGGATTAGAAAATTTATTCACGGAAAATAACAGCGGATTAAGTGCCTCAGGCAGTATTGAAGCTGTGGAGGTTAACGTCTCGCCAGAGATGGCGGGCAAAGTTAGCGAAGTTCTCGTTGCTGAGGGCGATTCCGTTCAGGCGGATTCACCGCTTCTCGCTCTTGACCCGAGCTTGCTCGCTGCGCAACGAACGGTTGCCCTATCCCAAGTAGATTCCGCCAACGCTGCATTAAAGACTGCTCAATACCAATATGATCTTACACTCCAAAATGCGTTGATTGCCCAACAAGCATCCACCGCCATAGATTGGCGCTACGCCTCCCCTGATGAGTTCAGTCAGCCTCTTTGGTTCTTTCTCAAAACCGAACAGATCGATGCGGTGGAAGAAGAATTAAAAAGAGCTGAAACCGCACTATCTGATGCTCAAAATGAGCTGGCGACAATCATCTCAGATTTGGATAACACCGAGTTTTTGGTAGCAGCAGAACGCCTTAACCTCGCTCGGATTGCATTTCTTGTTGCCAGAGATGTCAAAATTCAATCGGAGTATGCTGCACAGGGTGGTGGTTTGCGTGATGCATCTTATGATGCCTATAACGATGCAGAGGACGAGCTTAACGCCGCAGAAGAAGCCTATTTTGACTTGCTCAATACCGAAGCAGAAGATGATGTGCAAGATGCGCGCGGAAAAGTCGTTGTCGCCCAGCAACGCTATGATGTAGCTTATACACATCTCCTTGCGCTCCAAACTGGTGAAGAATCAGCGGCAGTAACCAGCGAGCAAAATGCACTTGGGCAAACGCAAAGCGCATTGGATCAAGCTAAAGCAAATTTGGCTTTGCTCGATACCCAGATCGCCAAATTAACGATTTATGCTCCCGCAAGCGGAACTGTTTTGACACGCAACGTAGAGCCGGGCGAATTCGTTCAGCCGGGTGCAACAGCCCTTACCCTCGCTGATCTATCTGAATTAAAGATTACAGTTTACGTCCCCGAAGATCGCTATGGTGAAATCTCTCTGGGACAGCAGGCTGAGATCAGTGTCGATTCTTTCCCCAATGAAACCTTTTCTGCCACAGTGGTTTATATTGCAAACTCAGCCGAATATACACCGCGCAATGTCCAGACAGTGGAAGGGCGCAGCAGCACAGTTTATGCCGTCAAACTGAAAGTGGATGATCCAGCAGGGAAGCTCAAGCCAGGTATGCCCGCAGATGTGAAATTTAACGAGTGAGGAAATAATGAGTGTAGATGATTTCAACTGGCAGCGCATGAAATATATCCAAAAGCTTCATCGTGTTCTCTACGCGATCGGGCTTGGACCGCTTATCGGAAAAATCATCCTTCTTTTAACGACAACTGGCAGAAAATCAGGGTTGAAGCGCGTGACACCCTTGCAATATGAAGAAATTGACGGCAAATATTATCTTGGCTCAGCGCGTGGCCTGAACGCAGATTGGGTACGTAATATTCAAGCAAACTCTCAAGTGAATATTCGAGTCAAATCAGACTCTTATCAAGGCCAAGCCGAGATTGTTACCGACCCAGCCCGTTTTGCGGATTTTATCGAAATTCGCCTTGAGCGGCATCCAGTTATGGTTGGCTTGATGATGGAAAAAGTGCACGGTTTATCCAAAGAACCCAGTCGTGAAGAATTGAAAAAAATGGCAGAAAAAGAATCCTTGGTGATCATTACACTTCTTTAGGGTAGCGAGAATAATTGATGGAATATCTAATTCAAGCAGAAAATCTCCACAAATCCTTCGGTGAAAACCACGCTGTTAATGGTATTTCCCTGCAAGTTGCCGAGGGCGAGATATTTGGTCTCGTTGGCTCTGATGGTGCAGGAAAAACCACAACCTTGCGCCTTCTGGTTGGTGCTATGTTGCCAGATTCCGGAAAAGTTATCGTAGAAGGACAGCCTCTCTCTGATTACGAAGAAGAAATTCGTGCCCAAATTGGTTACCTCTCGCAACGCTTCTCGATGTATGAAGATTTGACCGTCTTGGAAAATATCCGTTTCTTTGCCGAAGTACGTAATCTCTCTGCAAAAGAATGGCTACCGCGCAGCATGGATATTCTGGATTTTGTTGGCTTGGCTGATTTCAAAGATCGTCGCGCGAGTCAACTCTCAGGTGGGATGAAACAGAAACTAGGGCTGGCGAGCGCGCTTGTCCATCGTCCGCGCATCTTATTGCTCGACGAACCAACGACAGGCGTCGACCCTGTCACCCGCCAGGATTTTTGGCAACTCATCATTCGCCTCGTCTCCGACGAAAGCCTGACCGTTCTGATCAGCACCCCCTATATGGATGAAGCAGCTCGCTGCGGGCGTTTGGGATTTATGCGGGATGGACGTCTGCTTAAGAGCGGGACACCCGCTGAGTTGCGTGCAGATCTTGATGGAAGCATCCTTGAATTACGCGGGGAACCGCTCCGTGATTTACGCTTGCTCGCCGCTATGGATGAAGATGTCCTCGACGTACACACTTTCGGCGACCGCCTTCATCTGCGGATTACCAGCGGGCAGGCTGATGCGCTTCTCAAACGCTTACCGCAGCAACTTGCTACACAAGGCGGAAAAGTGGATACCCTTCGCATAATTCCCCCAACGCTGGAAGATGTTTTTATTGCCCTAACCGCTTCGGAGATTGCAGATGCCTGAACCCGCCATCATCACTCACGATCTAACACGCCGTTTTGGCGAATTTGTCGCCGTTGACCACATCTCGTTTCAAGTCAATCAGGGCGAAGTTATAGGTTATCTTGGGCCCAATGGGTCAGGGAAAACCACCACCATCCGGATGTTATTGGGATTATTGAAGCCTTCGGAAGGGCATGCAACTGTTTTGGGTTACGATGCTTTTCGCCAAACAGAAGAAGTACGCGCGCGCGCGGGTTATATGTCACAGAAATTTGCTTTATATGATGATCTGACAGTCTGGGAAAATATTGAATTCTACGGCGGTGTTTATGGTGTGCGTGATAAGAAACTTTTAAACGCGACTCTGGAACGAGTCGGGTTAATTGGTTATGAACGTGAGAATACTGGCAGCCTTTCAGCAGGCTGGAGACAACGCCTTGCGCTTTCGATTGCGCTGGTACACAAGCCAAAATTACTCTTTCTCGATGAACCAACCAGCGGAGTTGATCCAAACGCTCGTCGCGTTTTCTGGGATTTGATTTATGATCTCGCCAATGAAGGCACGACGGTCTTTGTGACCACACATTATATGGACGAAGCGGAGTATTGCGAGCGAGTGGGTATTATGCGTGATGGGAAATTATTGGCAATGGATAACCCCGCGATACTTAAAGAGGAGACACTCCCTGGTCCCGTCTGGGATTTATTTGCGACACCCTTGGAAACAGCTCTGGACGCACTTTCTACTGTTGATGGAGTTTTACGGGCGGGCTTGGCTGGAAATCACTTACGAATTATTACAGAACCGAAAATAGTTGCACTGGATGTGATAGACCCACTCAGAGCTGCTAATGTGGAGGTAAATACAATCAAACGCGGTGACCCTACGTTAGAAGATGTGTTTTTATCCTTGGCAAAAGATTAAGCAAGATTGACATGAAATAAAGTAAAAAATCTCAAGTATTTTAATGCTTGAGATTTTTTAGTAGAAAGAGAGCTAAATCAGGATGCAATTGGTGCAGGCGGGATAACGGCCATCATGATCAGATATGCCAGCAAGATGCCAGGACCTGTGATGAAGAAGGCTGTTACGAAAAGCAGGCGGACAATCGTTGGGTCAAGATTGGCGTATTCTGCTATTCCGCTGCATACGCCTGTGAGCATTATGTCGTTGAGATTGCGATAAAGTCTTTTGTAGTTTTCAGTCATTTTATTCTCCTTTGTGTTTTTCTATATTACTTACGCAGGAGTTTGAAGAAGGTTGCGCAAAGATTTGGAGAAGATGTTGAACTTAGACTCAATTCAATTTATCGGTAGCAAGTTGAGGTCATGTTTGATTCCCCGCCGCTTCTTAAATGGGTATTCTTACTAGGAGGTGTAGATGTGCAAGATGAAATCTGTGTTTGGGTTAGGTGGCGGCGGCATCCATAAAATATTTTTAATTGCCAAGAAAGATGACGATGGTGCGCCCCAGCCAAACGGCGCCAAGACCAAAGATGACGCTTGCCCCGATATTGAGATAAAAAAGAAAATTATCGCCCGCGCTGATGAGATTGAAACTGTCGGAGCTGAAGGTGGAGAAGGTCGTGAAGGCGCCCAGAAAGCCGAGAAAGACGAGAGAGCTGCTTTCTGGAGTGAAGATATTGCGGGCTTCGGCAAGTTGAGCGAGTGCGCCGATTAGCAAACAACCAATCAGATTAACAACCAATGTGCCAAGTGGGAATTGTGGGGTTTTTGACCAATCTTGTACAAAAGTGCTGAGCGCGTAACGCATGACTGCTCCGAAAAATCCGCCCATACCAATTAAAAGAAAAATGCCCATTTGCTTTTGCTCCATGTGTAGATTTGTTGGAGTTTTAGCCCAGGGGCAATATTTGAAACTCCATCGCTATATGCGAGCTATTTTACAGGCGATGGGGTAAGGTAACAAGGGTTATTTCTTGTGCTCAAGTTCTTTTCGATAAAGTTTCATTTGGAATTTTAGAAAGAGAAGCCCCCCAATCACAGCACCTGCAATAAGAAGAGGATTAGTTTCTAAATTTTCTGTGATGGCTAAGCCCGCGTAGAAAGTCATCGCGCTAAAAGTAACCGCACCGAGCATGGCAACCTGCTGTGCAAGATAATAGGCTACACTTTTCGGTTTATATAGTGCTGGGAGCGTTTTTGTCTGCCAGCGAAAAGCTTTATCAAGTTCTTTGTTTTGCGTAATCAGAAAATCTTTGATCTGGTTCATTGCACGCGCTGATTCAAACCAGGCCAGCCTTAATTGGATCAGCTGGCGTAAGGTGATAATCCCAAAATAAGAGAGAAATAAAAATAATCCCGTGAAAGCCCACAGCGTTGTTTGTTCTGTTGTTGGTGTTGTTCCAAAAAATGCACCAAAAAGACTGCCTACACTGACCAGATAAAAAGTTGTCACACGGGCGCGATCTTCCTGTGCCTGAAAAGCTGTTTGAGCAACATATTGATATTCCTCTGCTACAACCTCTTCAACTTCAAATCTTTTTTCATTACTCATAAAAGCCTCTTTGTCGTTTTATTCCCCGATGATCTGCACGATCAATTCTCTTTGGCGAGGGTGAACATCAAAATCAACAAACATGATCTGTTGCCAGGTCCCCAGAGTGAGTTTTTCTTCCACAAAGGGAATGGTGATCGATGGACCTATCAAAGCAGCCCGAACATGTGAATGTCCATTCCCATCGTGCCAGCGTGCTTCATGCGCATAATCTTTTTCTGGTGATGCCAATTCATCCATTAAACGGCGAAAATCGCTCAGGCAACCGCTTTCGTATTCAATCGTTGTTAGTCCACTGGTTGATGATGGGGTGAAAAGAGTCACCGTCCCATTTTGAATGCCGCTCTTAACTACCGCATCCGAAACTTGACGGGTGATGTTAAGGCTATCAGCATTCCCTTGTGTATTAAAGCGAAGGGTGTCTGTAAGCACTGCCATCTATTTTCCCTCTTTTTTAGATCCAGATATTATTTTTATTGGGTACCGTAAAATCGTGCGTTGCTTCTCAGGTTTGGTATGTCGTGGATCGCTGAGATAGATTTCGTGATAGGGTTCGCCTAGCTGATACTTCTCTTTGCGGGCATAATTCTTTATCCGCTCAATGGTCATTGGTACCAATCCGGGGGAGCTGACATGCATGATTTGGACTGCCGAACCTTCGTGAAAAGGTTCAAAGCGAGCTAATTTTAGCGCAGAAATTCCGCTACGTTTTTTTCTTAAACTACTCACGGCATCTTCAAACATATCTGTACTGATATGTTCAGGTTGCATCATCATTAGAGTCCATTTCCAGCCACTTCGGTTTTTGAAATCGTTTTTTCCTGAAGGGTGCCATAACCCTTCCAGAGGCATGGTATTGTAGTCAATCGGGTTTTTTCGATTGAGCTTGGATATAAATTTTAGCGTGAAGGAAATCCCATTGAGTGCATTTAGCGCATCTTGGAATGAGTCTGATGTTGTTCTATTAGTTCCCTCCTCAAGTTGACCATCGATCATTATAAAATTAAACAAAGGAACATCAACCATTTCTACTCCGCGAGCAGATGATGTGTATAGCTCTCTAATTTCCTCTGTCAACTCTAATTTGGCCATAAAACACTCCCGAAGAAAACTTCTAACAATATTTATCTATTATACCCTCTAATTATTATTACTCAGGCATTCCCCTCAAAGAAAATCTGTTCCAATCAGTTTTTATGAATTTTTCTCCTTTTTTGCCTTGCTTCCGCGTTGAATAATGCTTTCACCAAAGCGTTCATGAAGCTCATCCAGAATATTTTCCAGTTCACGTGATTTTTTAGCACCTTCTTCCCAGAGAGATAGCTGTCGTAGCGGAGGGCCTAACCCGCTTACGCCCACGCCGATCAACCGCACCGGTTTTCCTGGCGGGCGCAGTTTTTTCAGCAAAGAGAGTGCTGCTTCGATAATTTCAGCTTCGCTATCTGTCATTGTGGGGAGTGTTTTTTGTCTTGTCAGGGTTGTAAAATCGCTCCAACGGATTTTTAATTTCACCGTTTTTCCAGCCAAATCAGCTTTCCTTAAACGGCGAGCAACTTTCATTGTCAGCGTGCGAAGCGTCTTTTCTAATTTCTCATCGTCGCTTATATCACGGAGAAAAGTTGTCTCCTGGCTAATCGATTTGACTTCACGCTCCGTTGTTACAGGGCGTGTATCAATCCCGCGCGCATGACGAGATAGATCTCGACCGTGTTTGCCGAATCGCCGTGACATCTCTTTTTCGGGCAGATTGGCAATTTCTCCGATTTTGTAAATTCCTGTTTCGGCTAACTTCTGCGCCGTTTTTGGCCCCACACCCCAGAGCATTTCTACAGGAAGCGGGGATAGAAAATTGGACTCCTGCCCCTCAGGCACGATAGTGGTCGCGAAGGGAGAAATGCCGCGTTGGACTGCTTTTTTGCCGACATCATTTGCGATTTTTGCGACTAATTTATTCGTTGCGATTCCGACTGAGGAAGATAGATCGAGCTCGCTCTTGATTTGGGCTTGCAACCGTTTCCCAATCGTTTGTGCGGTTTCAGGCAGGTCACTGACATCCAGGAATGCTTCATCTACAGAAATTTGCTCAAGGAGGGGCGTAACATCTTTCAAAAGAGCCATCACCTTTTTAGATGCCTCGCTATATAAATGATGCTTCGCTGAGACAATTTGTAAATCCGGGCAGAGCGAAATGGCACGCCCCATCGGCATCGCGGAGCGGACCCCCCGCGCCCGTGCAGCATAAGAACAGGATGCGACCACACCGCGCTCTTCTGGTTTTCCGCCCACTGCGAAAGCTTTACCGCGTAGAGAAGGATCATGTGATTCTTCTACTGCGCAGAAAAAAGCGTCTAGGTCGAGGTGTATGATTTTTCGGGGCATTTTATTGTTTTACAGATATATCCGTCCATGCAGGTGCGGGGCGGGGAGCTGGTTTACGCCCGTAAAACAAATTATCCATCCATAGGGCAAAGCGGCGGAAAAATCCTGAGCGAGCGATTCCCCAGCGGACAAGATTATGAGCAAAATTATTTGGGTGCGCATAAGGGCAGACTGTCATGCAGCGACCACAATCTGTGCCGATGACATTCCAATAGGCAAAACAAGTATCGGGATTAATATGCCAACGAGCTGCATCATCTACTTTTTCACGCTCATCAAAGGGTATTGATTTGCTTGGGCAATTTTCAGCACATTTTTTGCAGATATTGCAAAAGTCAATTGTTGTCGCATCTATGGAACGCGCATCAGCGACTAAGGGGAGGTCGGTGGTCACTACACCAACGCGGACACGCGGCCCCTCCTGTGGCGTCATTAATAAGGACATACGTCCAAACTCACCCAAGCCTGCATCACGGGCAACGAGCGGAGCGATGACTTGATAATTCCCGTCAATATGAGCACGAGCGGCATATCCCAACGAGCGAATCACTTCTGCTACTTGTACAGCCACACGCGCACTTTCTACATATTGTTTCGCAGATTCCATTACAACGGGCGCATATGGTGCAGCACCCATCATTTCAAAATCCATTTCAACGGTCAGTGCGATGGCGTATTTGTGATCAAGTTCTATCGGCGCACCATAAATACCTACTCCACGACCAGTGTGTGAGTAAATATGATAAGGCTGCAAAGGGGTAATACCTACATCTAGCGCGCCGAAGTAGTGCGTCATTTCTTTGATATAAGCTGTTATTTCAATTGGTGTTAACGCTATTTTTTCTGATGCTGGGGTCCCGTCCACAGCATCTCGGAGGGCAGATGTTAGGGCAAAGCTGGCGTTTGGCGCGGTAAAAAGAATCGGGTCGAAAAATTTTGATTGCGGCGAGAGCAAGCCCGGTTTGTCGCGCGAGCCGTCATCCGTCAATTTATCTTCGGGATGTAGCGCATAATAACTTTCATATTCGGGTGTGCCAGATTTTAAATTCGCCCTCGCAAACATAATTTTGCGCTCATCAAAGCGTTTTGATGGAATATCGTTCTCAGTTTTGATGATCCCGATGGGGAGGAAGAAGAGGATGACAAATCCGGTGAGAATAGCTGTAAGGATAAAAATCAGCGTGGCACGCGTGGACGCGGGCAGGCTTGCCGCCAAAATAAAAAATACCGCCCCAAGCACTGCTCCACTAAAGGAGACGCGGACGGCGCGTTGCTCCTTCTCGGCAATGGAGACGAAGCCAAAGGCAGCGAGGCTGAGCGAAAAAACTGATCCAATGAGAAGAAGCGTGATTTGGGTGAATTGCTCCATGGAGAAGTTCCTTTGAATAATTTATAGGTCAATCAACCCCAGTGATTTTAATCCCCGCTGATTTGACCTTGTTTTGTTTATTGATATAGATCAGCAAGGATGTCATCCCCTCCACAACGGCAGCATTTTCGATTACGCCCGCATCCCAGCCTTTCATCCCCGCGGCTTCGACGAGTTTCAGCACTTCAAGACGGGCAGCTTTTCCCTTGCCTGTGACCAAAACATCACAGTTGATTGGATGATCGTCAAAAAGATGCTCATGGGAGATATTCTGAAAAGCAGCTACTACGCTAACGCCTTCGCCGAGAATTTCTTGCGCTTCTTGTGCCGCGCTCCCGGCTTTGGGCATTTGTACTTTTGTTACCTTTGGTGGGATAAGGGGGACTGTCACATCAACAAGGATTTTGCCTTGTGCGGCATCTTTGACACTTTCAAGCGTAGGTATATGCGCGCTGTAGGGAACAGTCAGCACGAGAATATCTGCTTTTTTAGCCGCGTTAAGATTTTGTAGCCCCTCAATAATTTCTTTGCCAAGCATTTCGTTCAAATCATCGGCAGCGACTTTTGCTTTCTCATTTGTGCGTGAACCGATAATGACGCGGTAGCCCGCTTTTGCCCATCTATAGGCAAGACCTTTCCCCTCTTTTCCTGTGCCACCAAGCACGGCGATTGTTAATAATATTGAGTCTGGAGTCATTTTATTTTTAAGTCTATGTAGATAATTTCTAAGGATAAGGGATTAAATAACTTTCCCGTTTCAAAACTAAATAGTCGCGACGATTTAGTGGGTGACAATATTTCCATTGCCTGTATCGAAATCAAAGCGGGTTATCAAAAAATATATTCTTCTCGCAAATTCGCTCTAGTTTACCCCTTAGGGCATGATATCGATACGGCGAAGAACACCGCTTACTCAACCGCCGCTATCATAATGATGAAATAGTTAAGTTATTTACTGCTCATTTCTAAGCTAACTCTTCGTATCTCTTCCAAGTCTGCGCAGAAAACTCTCTTGCTTTTGCGGCAATCTCTTCTTCATCTAGCGTAAGCAGTTCTCGGTCTTTCATCAGTATTTCTCCACCCACAATTGTTGTTGTGATCATGCTTTCGTTGAAGCCAAAGAGGATATGCCACGGCAAATTGCCAGCGTTCAAATCGGTGAAAGGGTGATAATCTACAAAAATCAAGTCGGCAAAGGCGCCCACACTGATCTCAGCTAAGGGTGCGTCAGGGAAAAAGATTTTGGCAAGTGCAGCATTATTCTCGACTGCCAATTTCTTCACATCGTAGCCGCCCATTCGGCGGGGATCGCTGTGTTTTGATTTATGCAGCAAATACGCCGCTTTCCATTCATCCCACATCGTATTGGAGAATCCGTCATTGCCCAAGCCGACATTTACGCCTGCACGGAGCATCGACTCAATAGGTGCAACACCAACGCCGTTATTCATATTTGAGCGTGGTTGATGTGTGACCCATATTCCTGTGTCCGCCAAAATTTCGATTTCGCGCGCGTCCACGTGGATGGCGTGTGCAGCGATGCTTTTTGGCCCTAAAATACCGTGTTTCTCAAGTCTATCAATTACGCGTAAACCTGATTTTGCAAGACTATCATCTTGATCGGCGAGACCTTCTGCGGCGTGGATGTGGAATCCGCTTTCTTCTGGGATGGATTCGCGGCAATATTCTAATGTGGATTCAGATAGTGTTAGACTGGCATGCAGACCAAAGCTCGCGGCGAGACGCGACTCAGGTTGGGCTTGATTCCGCTTAATAAATCGGACGTTCTCTTCAACACCTGCCCGCATTTTTTCTTCCCCATCTCGGTCAGTGACTTCGTAACAAAGCGATGCCCGCAGCCCAGATTTGGTGACAGCATCTGCAACGACGTCGAGAGATCCATCAATGAAGCTAGGTGATGCGTGATGATCTATTAACGTAGTTGTGCCATGCTTGATTGCGTCCACGAGACAGACGAGGGCTGAGGAGCGAACATCGTCTACGTTGAGGGCTTTATCCAGTCGCCACCAGAGTTTATCGAGGATTTGGGGGAAATTTTTCGGGGCTTCGCCAGGGATGCCCATCCCACGTGAAAATGCGCCGTAAAAATGGGTGTGTCCACAGATATTGCCGGGCATCACGAATTGACCACCTGCATCTATGCGTACCGCGTTCGGGTAACGCTCAGCAAGTTCCGGGTCAGGGGCGATATCGGATATTTTATCCCCTTCAATATAAATTGAATATCCATGCAAGATTTGATTTTCTGGTCCCCAAGTAATTAAGTTTGCGTTAGTAATAAGCATGAGAGTCTCCTGGTAAAAAAGTCCCTGCTTTTGGGCAGGGATAATAAGATCAAAGGTTGATGAAATGCGTTTTAGGCAAATCCATAGCTTTGCGGTTCGGGTAGTGGAACACCGCTGGCGGCAATTTCAGTGAGGGCAAGAAAAACCGCCTCGCGCATTTCTATATTGCCGCCATACATTGCGTGGTAAAGTGCGTTGATAACACCCTCGCTGGGGGTTTTGCGTAAATATGAGAGGGCGGCGAGATTTTCATCTGGGTCTTCGCTCTTGAGCGCAAGCAAGAGGACATCGGTGGCGGGGGCCCCTGCAGAAATACCCATTCCTTGTGAACCGGCAAAGGCGATTAGCCATGGGCTTTCGGATGGAGGAGAAAGTTTACTTGGAACGCGCAGTTTTGCACTTTTTTCTTTTTCAAGAATATTGGTAGCAATATCGCGCACAGCCCATTCTTTATCTTCAATTTGAGTGTGAGCAAGCAATTCTTTTGCCCAAGGTTCTTGGACGCGAGCCAGTCCATAAACGGCAGAACGACGGACGAGAATATCGTCTATTTCAAGGGCTTCTCTGAGAGTGGGCCAGCCTTCGGCAGGGTGGTTGGCGAGAGATTCTGCTGCGGCACGGCGTAGATTTTCATCACCTTGCATGAGAGCACCAGCGATGGCGTCAAGAGCGGCGTCTGAGCCAATGGCGCTGAGCGCAAGACATACGGCTGTGAGCGTGAAGGTGTTCTGAACTATTTGGAAGATATTTGCTAGATTTTGTGTTGCTTTTTTATCTTGCATTAAACCGCTACCGAGCGCAGCTAGTTGAAGGACATAAGCGGATTTGGATTGCAAGAGTTGCCTGAAGAGTGCTGCAACGCTGGGGTCTTCGCTTTTAGCGAGAGAGGCAACGATTTGTCCACGCAACCTGAGGGGCTGTGTATCGTCCTGTAGGGTTTTTGCAAGAGCCGTCAGAACTTTGCCGCGCCATGCTGATTTACGCGGTGCATCTCGGAGCCATTCTCCCATGAGGATCAGATTTCGTTTTAATATGGGATCAGGCGTCCCCAAGAGCGTTTCGACGAGGGATGAGACATCACCTGTTGCGGCGAGATAGTGCATCGAGAGCGTTTTGCCGCTCCAGAAGGTTTGTCCTGTTAAACGCTCGTCGACGTTATAGTTGCTGAGGGCTCGACCAGCGAGAAACCCGCCAAAAACAGGATGTGCGAAACGCATTTGATTATCACGATGCTCAATAAGCAGGCCGCTTTGCGCCATTTTATCAAGCAAGCCTCGCTTGGGCGCGATTTTTTCTTTTTTCTCTTCGCCATCTTCTCTCTCAACGGGGATTTCTTCAGGTGGTTCAAAAGATTTAATCCAACCGCGTGCATTCCCAGAATTGAAAATAGGCTGAGATGTCAGGCTGATTTGCATCGCGAGCATTTCTAATGCTGCGACAGGGATATCTTTGGGAGAAATACGGCGAAGATGTGTTTCGATGGCATTTAGTGTCGTTGCACCACGTCCATCACCTGCGTAAGCTCCCCAAGCTTTAAGGGTGAGTTCAAGTGGACTGAGATTTAAAGAATCGATCTCTAACCAAGTGTTGAGCAAAATGGGGTCAATTTGTTCTGGCCCAGCCTGTACCCAAGCTTCGAGGGCGACATAGTTTTCCCAAAGGCTTCCCCATTTTTTAAGAAATTCTTCTTGTTCAGATGAATTCCATCTTTTTAAACTAAGCGGAACAAAAGAAAGATGAATGAGCCGATCTAGATATTCGAGTGTACCTGTTGTGATGATGCGAATCTTGGGATAACTTACAAGAAGTTTTTCTAAATAGTTGACTACTTTTTCGATCTCATCCGGTGGGATTTCATCCAACCCATCGAGGAGAAGGGTTGCACGCCCGCTACTAAAACTAAAACGAATAAATTTGGGCAGGCGTGAAGCATCGAAAAGAGAAGCACCTTCAGTGATGAATTCGATAATGGGGTCGAGAATCTCAGTTAAGTCTTTATCAGGGAGATTTAAGTCAGCGATATGCAAAAGAATGGGAACAGATTCGGTGAGTGCACCAATTTGCGAATCACGTTTGGCGATTAAGCTGGCGATATGTGCTAAAGTAACCGTTTTCCCGATCCCCGCTTTTCCAACAATGGCGAGGTGTGTTCCTCCAGAAAGAGCGTCAGAAAAACTGAGAGTTTCGGTTCTGTAAAAAGAGGCAAGGGCAGAATCTTGGGGAAGATAAGGAACAGTCAGATTTGTTTGATCTCGGCTTATCAATTCTTCGCTGCCGGGTTCGGTTTGTGCTGGCGGTGCAAGGAAGCTGGGCGAGAGAATAATTTCATCAAGCGAAAAGAGCGGAGCGGCTAAATGCATCCCCTGTGCTTTTTTGAGCACTCTCTGACGGTGATGGTCTTCAATATTGCTGGAGCCACGCATTGCTGCTACTTCGCGTCGTTTTTGCCAATTTTCACGGACCTGCCTGAGCAAGGGACGCGCCCAGCCCAGCATCAGCCAGAAAGCTGAGGCAACAGCAACCCCGATCCAAAAGGAGATGGCATCAACGACGAGATTTGAAAAACGCATGGGCTAGTTCCCGTAAAGAATTCGTTGGCAAGATGTACAATACACAAACTCGGCTTTAGAGCGCGCTTTTTGTTGTAAACCAGGTGTCAACGTTGCACCGCAAGCCGAGCAACCCCCATCATTAATCGCGGCAACTGCAACACCGCGTTTTCTTTTACGAAGTTTATTATAAAGCTCAAGGTGAGCAGCATTTACAGCAGGGAGTGCAACATTGCGTTCTTTGAGCATTCGGGCTTTTTCTTTTTCTAATCCGCTTTTCTCGCCGCCCAATTGGCTATGTTCTTGAGCAAGTTTTGTCTCTAAGCTAGTCAAATCATTTTTTGCACTTTGCAAAATCTCATTTTCTTCATCGTTGGCGAGCATAGCTTCAAGTTGTACATCTTCCAGGGTAGCGAGATGGCGTTTCAAAGATTCTGATTTTTTTTGTAAGTCCTGTACTTCTTTCGGGTTTTTTATGTTCCCACTATAAAGCATTGCTTCTGTCTGTTCAATTTTTATACGCTGTTGCTTTACTTCACCTTCTGCTTTACGCAAAATTTTCTCAGTCTTTTCTTGCGCGGCTTCGCATTTTGCCAAATAAGCCTTAACGCGCTTTACCTCACTATTATCGTCCAGGATTTTCTGAATCTCACCCAAGCGACGTTGAGTCTCATCAATTTGACTGTCAATTTCTTGTAAACGGTAAAGGTGAAATGTTGTAGACATAGAGAGATTATAAACGATGTTTCTATAAGGTAGTGAAATTTCTCTGGGATTAGGACGAATCGCCCGTGCTTTGGGCTTGCTTCCATTAAGTCAACATGTTCTGAGCATCTTCTTTTTCCCCTAAATTCTACACTTAGAATTTAGGGGAAATGCCCTGTAAGGTCGAAAGAGTTAAAAATCGCTCAAATTAAAATAATTATAAATAGCCTGCGTCAACTCCACAAAAAGCGGATTGACCTCTCCCCAAATCCCTTGCACGGGATGGTAGGTGTAGATCGCGAGAACAAAATCACCGCCGGGAGTATAGATAATACCCACATCGCTGATGTCGTGTACAACGCCGAAACGATCAGGGATAAACCCGTGCTTATGGGCAACTTTTGTCCCGTCGGGAAGACCAGCTTGGATGAGGGAGCCAAATTTATCTTGCTCCATATACTCGATCATCAATTTGCAATCTGCCTGGCTGATCTGATTTGGGAAAGCCGCCACCAAGGCACCGCCGCCTGTCTCGGAACATTGGTAGATATCTGTGAGCAACATCCCAATATCTGAAGATGTCGTTTGATTATAATCATCTGGATTTGTATAGACATCCGTTCGTTGATTGGCGGGGGTGCTGTATCGCTTCAAAAGCGGACAAGGATTTGTTGGATTACAGAAGAATCCCGCCATGAAAGTATTTTCCAGCCCAAGGGCTTGCAAATCTTCGGTCACAATTATTGGGCCTTGGAAAGCGTTGATTTGCGTCATCAGAATATCAGCAGCAGCATTATCAGATTGCTGGAAGACATCTTCCATATACCCTGCTGTTTTTTTATCAGGTGTGCCGCGATGAATGATATTGGAGAGCATAATCGGAATCTTGATCGTGCTAGATGCGGTGATGGCAACATCGGGATCTACGGATAGTTCCTCGCCGTTATCAAGGGAAAAATGGATTTCTTGCGCGTTTTGAAGGTCGCTCAGATAGAAGTTGATGACACCATCAAAACCAGAAAGGTCGATGATTTGCTTGAGCAGGATTTCGAGATTCTCCATCGTAGGGCGGGCTGGTGCGGTACGTTGATAGGAGAGAGAGACGACTCTATTGGATGGGGAATTTAAGGCATCTTCGATCAACGTTAAGGCACGATTGATATTGAGTTCTCGGCCAGATTCCCCTGTTTCAAAGTTGACGCTACCTGCAATTGGTTGGGCGGCAGAAGCTGGTAGATCGTAACGCGCAGCTATTTCAGTCTCGAGGTAGGCGAGCAACTGCTCATCTTCCAGTGATGCTCGGAGGGGAATCGCAGATGCGGGTCGCGGGCGATTCCAGAGGTTATCCCAAAATCCGCCCCAGAATGATGATGTGGTGCGGGCCAGATCGGCTGCGGCGAGCATACTTTCGATATCCACACTAAAACCAACTTGTGCCGGGGAGATATGGATACTTTCACCGGCATATTGAATTTCGACAGGCTGAGTATAAACTTGCAGCACTCGTTCAGATGCAATTTGGGCATTTACGCCGCCCACAGCAATGCCGCCAATGGTCATCCCGGCAGGATAATTATTGCGTTCGCGGCTGTAGTTAACTAGCTGAAATAGCGTTAGCGCAACTGCGGCAACGACAAAGATTAGGGAGATAAAGCGTAAAATAATGGATGATGTGTTTCGGGTTCTCACGGAACCTCCGAGCGTGTTTTATTTTTAAAATTGATGACTTTTGTCACCCGCAGAGTATAACACGCTCACTCTAATCTGGTTTGCTATCCTGTTATGCTATGATGGTTAAACAAACCGCAAACTAATTAGGAGAAAAAATGCTTCGTTCTTTTTTAATTTATTTATCACAAGCAGGGTGGGCGCAACGGATGGTTACTGGCTGGTCTTTTGCCTGGAACGTTGCCTCTCGATTTGTGGCGGGGGAAACAAATGAAGAAGCGATGGCTGTGGTTAGAAAACTAAATGCCAAAGGCATTAACGCAACATTGGATCAGCTTGGCGAACATACCTCGATGGCTGAAGAAGCCGTGCAATCAACAGAGCAAATTTTAGGTATTTTGGACGCAATCGAAGAAGCTGATGTTCGTGCCGGCGTTTCGATCAAGCTCACTCAAATTGGAATGGGGCTTGATTCAACCATTTGTCGCCAAAATTTGCGCCGTATCCTCGAAAGAGCACAAGAATATAAGAATTTTGTGCGCATCGATATTGAAGACACCCCTTATACCGACATCACAATTGAAGCCTATAATGCAATGCTAGCAAATGACTATTCGCCTGAAACCGTTGGCATGGCAGTGCAATCTTATTTGTATCGTGCAGAAGAAGATACACGCAAAATGCTCGAAGATCGTACACGTTTTCGCCTAATTAAAGGTGCGTATAAAGAGCCACCTGATTTGGCTTATCCTAAAAAAGAAGATGTAGATGCCAACTTCGATTTGCTCACAAAAATCCTGATGGACGCCGCGCTTGCGGCTGGCTCACCTAAAGTGAGCGAGGACGGACGTATCCCACCCATCCCGGCAATTGCCACGCAAGATGATAAACGTGTTGATTTTGCAAAACAATACGCGAAGAAAATTGAATTAGATAAAGAAGCCTTTGAATTTCAAATGCTCTACGGTATTCGCCGAGATTTGCAGAATCAGCTTATAGAAGAAGGCTATCAAGTTCGTGTTTATGTTCCTTTTGGCACGCAATGGTATCCCTACTTTATGCGCCGCCTGGCAGAACGCCCTGCAAATTTGTGGTTCTTTATTTCTAATTTCTTTAAGAAATAAATGCGCAATCAAGGTACACTTGGTGCGGAGAATTTTCTCCGCACTTTTTATTTAACGCTCGTATTCCGTATTCCGTATTGCGTATTTCGTAATGATTTTGCTACCAAAAGTAAAAACCATTACGAAATACGAGAGATGAGAAAACACCCACCTATGAACTCCTCCTCCCCCCTCGCCATCGTTACCGGAGCCGCCCATCGTTTGGGACGTGTTTTCGCACACACCCTTGCCAAGCAGGGATACGCAATTTTTCTTCATTATAATAATGCTGCGGATGAAGCGGAGTCGACCGCCGCCGAGTTGCGTTCGTTGGGCGTGGATGTCATCTTGGCAGAAGCCAACCTCGCGGATGCGGACTCAACCCAGGGCTTGTTCGCCCTTGTAGATTCATCTCCTCATCCTCTACGCGTTCTCGTTAACTCCGCCGCGACGATGCAGCGTGCCGATGCTCGTGAGTTAACGATTGCTGATTGGGATGCGACGATGAATCTCAACCTCCGTGCCCCTTTCATTCTTGCCCAGCAAGCCCAAAGTCGGATGAGCGCAGCGGGCGGCGGGCTGATTGTCAATATCACCGATGTTGCCGCCGAGAAAGCATGGTCGGGATTTCCCACTTATACTGTTAGCAAAGCCGCCCTCCAATCCCTTACAAAAATTTTGGCGCGTAGCTTTGCACCAGAAGTGCGTGTTAATGCCATTGCCCCGGGACTCGTCCTCCCCGCCGATGATTTCCCTCCTGAAGAATGGAAACGTCTTATAAATCGCCTCCCCTTGAAACGCCCTGCCAGCATGGACGAGATTGCCTCCGCGCTCGAATTTTTGCTAAAAAATGAATATATGACCGGGCAGACTATTACCGTGGGTGGCGGGTATTCACTTTTGTAAAAACCAGTCAGACCAGGGACCAGTAGACCAGCAGACCAGGAGACTAAATAATGCCAAAATCCCCTCAATTTCTTATCAAACGCCTCCGCAGCGAAGGATCAAAGATGACCGAATTCTTCGAAGGTTTGGATGATTCTGCTTGGGCAAAAACCGTTTACACCGAAGGTGGTGAGTGGACAATTCGCAATGTCCTCGCGCATTTCGTGACTGCTGAAAAGGCATTTCTGAAACTTTTTCCCAACATTGTTGATGGTGGTGAAGGCGTATCTAAAGATTTTAGCGTAGATCGTTATAATGCCCGCCAACAAGAGAAAACAGAAGAGCTTTCACCAAGTGAATTATTGATAAAATTTCAAGATGTCCGCGCTAAGATGGCGACTTGGGTAGAAACGCTCAACGAAGAAGATCTGCAGAAAGAAGGACGGCATCCTTTTCTTGGGGAAACCACAGTAGAGGAGATGATCAAGTTGGTCTATAGACATAATCAAATCCATTATCGGGATATGCGTAAAAGTTAAAATGTCTCGCCTAAAACCCCTCCTCACCTTCTCTAACCCTCCTCTCCTTGCCCTGGCTGTGCTGACCTATGCCCTCGGCGCGGGTATTGCGCGCTATCTTGGGCGAGCCAATAATCCCCTTCTCTTTGGGTTGGGATTTATCTGGATTCTGCTCCTCTTTTTGGCGATGAGTTTACTCACGATCTATTTTCGCCCGCATAATGAGCCTCTGGTCAAAGGTGAAACGATCAAAGAACAAAATTGGTTGCGTGCTGCCTTATTTCAGGTTTCCATCGCTGCACTTGGGATAGCGGCTTTATTATTTGTCACTTTTCTTCAGATGGGGGTTTCGCCTCCAGCTATTTTTTATGCAGTATTGATTTTTCTTACTGCCCTTATCTACGCCCTTCCACCTTTGCGGTTGGCTACCAATGGCTTTGGAGAATTGGCTCTCGCCGTTCTTATTGCCCTGCTCATTCCCGCTTTTTCTCTTAGCTTGCAGATGGGTGAAATCCATCGATTGCTGGGGGCATTTTCTTTTCCGCTCGTTGCACTCAGCCTCGCTTATTTCCTTGTTCTTGATTTCCCTACCTACAAAGAAGATCGCAAATATGAACGAGGCAATCTTCTCTTTCGTATCGGCTGGCAGCGTGCCATTCCCCTCCATCATATTCTGATCCTGACAGCTTATTTTCTCTTTGCCACCATGCCGCAATTTGGTTTCCCTTGGGCAATTATTGGCCCTGTTTTTCTCGTGATGCCTTTTGCCCTTTTTGAAATCTATTGGATGCAAGAAATTGCGAGTGGCTCAAATCCAAACTGGCGTTTTCTTAAAATCATTGCCACGACCGTGATAGGATTAACCCTCTACATCATCACCTTCACCCTCTGGACACGCTAACCCTAACCTTAAACTTTCAACTTTAAATCTTCAACTCAAAATATGCCTGAATTTCTGACTCTCCTCCCCCCAAAAGAATCACTGGATAAATTACTGCGGAACCTTCCTGACCCTAAGCTTGCCACCGAAACGATTAGCACCGATTCGGCCTTAGGCAGAATCACCGCAACCGACCTCCGCGCCCCGCACGCTTTACCCGAATTCCCCCGCTCAACGGTGGACGGATTCGCGGTCAAAGCCGCCGATACTTATGGCGCATCGAATTTTCTCCCTGCCTACCTAAACCTGATTGGCGAATGTCCAATGGGCGCGGCTCCTGAGCTTGAGATCACGCCCACGACAACGGCCATTATCCACACCGGTGGGATGCTTCCCAAAGGCGCGGACGCAGTCGTCATGCTCGAATATACCCAAACCGTTGATAATGAAATCGAAATTCTACGTGCTGTTGCCGATGGGGAGAACGTGATCCGTATCGGTGAAGATGTTGTTGAAGGAAGCCTCATCAAGCCCAAAGGGAGTTCGATCCGCCCGGCTGAGGTGGGGGGGATGATGGCACTCGGCTTCACACAAATCGAAGTGGCGAAACATCCCAAAATCGGAATCATATCCAGTGGTGATGAAGTGGTCACGCCAGAAAAACGCCCAGAACCCGGGCAAGTCCGAGACATCAATTCCTATACATTATCAACTTTGGTAGAGAAATATGGGGGCGAGCCTGTGATTTACGGCATCGTAGCAGATAGTTTGGACGCGATGAAAATGGCGATATCGCGTGCCTTAGACGAATGCGAAATGGTGCTGATCACAGCCGGATCATCCGCCAGCGCACGCGATATGACCGCCGCCGCGATAGGCGAATTGGGCGAGCCAGGCGTGCTGGTGCATGGCGTAAACACCCGCCCCGGAAAGCCGACCATTTTGGGCGTTTGCGATGGCAAAGCGGTGATTGGCTTGCCAGGAAACCCTGTGAGTGCGTTGGTGAATGGATACGTTTTCGTTGCGCCCCTAGTGCGCCGATTATTGGGGCAAAGCGCAGAAGAATTGCGCCCCAGCATCTCGGCGAAGTTGACGGTAAATATCCCCTCACAGGCTGGGCGGGAGGATTGGATACCTGTAAAACTAGTCCCTGAGCGGAGCAGAGCGCAGTCGAAGGGCGGCTTTCTTGCTAATCCCATTTTTGGAAAATCAAATTTGATTTTCACCCTTGTCTCAGCGGATGGTTTGTTGAAAATCTCTGCGGATGCAACAGGCTTGAGCACAGGCGAGATCGTGGAAGTAATATTAATTTAATCAAAAAATACTGAGATCATATGAAAAAGATAACGAAGAAATATAATAAACAAAGCCTTATTGCAATAGTTATGCTGATTGCATTTCTTGCACAAGCCTGTCTTCAAACTGTAGAGAAAGATATGGATGCACCCCAGAGCAGCCCAGCGGTGAGTGAAACCTCAACCTGGACGCCGAGCCCCGCATCACCAACCGCGCTGCCAACTGCAACCAAAACCCCGATCTCAAATACCCCAACTGCTAGCCCCGCTCCTACTCAAGTACAAGAGGTTGTCTTTACAGTTTCTGGTGGAAATCTGAATATGCGTCGAGGATCCGATCTGGCTTATAACTTCGTCGGTGTGTTGTATGACGGAGATGTAGCTGATGCAATCGGGCGTGACAGGAGGGGGGATTGGCTGTTGGTAGAATTACCCTCTAATCCAGACATGAAGGGATGGGTAACTACTGAGACAGAGTATTCTTCGGTAGAAGGAAATATTAAATCCCTTCCGCTTGTGGAAGTAGAAGCGGCTCTTCCTGCCTTTATACGTAACTGCACAAAACATACGATTTTAGTGCAGCCTGGAGATGTGCAATTGCTCAATAAATATAATGAAGCCGATAACGAAGGACACTTTGATGTGCTCACATACCAGATATACGATCTGGATGTGGCGGGTTCCCCGCGCTTAGAGGATGTCAGGCTGGCTGAAGGAAAAAGGGTAGATATTAACAACGATGGAAACGGGGATAAATCGAAGTGTGAGTAAGTTGAGTTGGTAGCCTATTCTATTACCTAACGTATAAAATTTATTTTCTAAAAAACTATGCCCCTATACCTCCACGACATCCCCCTCGATAAAGCCAAAGCCGCGCTCAAAGAAGCTCTGCAAAATGCCGATTTGTGGCGCGTGCTTGGCAAAGAAAATATCCCCCTTGATGAAAATGCGCTCGGGCGCATTCTTGCTGAGCCAATTTGGGCAAAAGTCTCCTCGCCGCATTATCACGCCTCCGCGATGGATGGATTCGCTGTCCGTGCAAAAGATACGGGGGGCGCAACCCTGACCGCGCCACTCACGCTTCAAATTGGTGAGCAGGCGCAATATGTCGATACAGGTGACCCCCTCCCTGAAGAATTCAATGCTGTTATTATGATCGAAGAGACCGAAGCCCTTGATGCCAATGGTGAAATCACATCTGCCATTCGTGAGCCGAAATCTATTCGCATTCGAGCATCCGTTGCGCCGTGGAAACATGTCCGCCCGCTCGGCGAAGATATTGTTGCCACGCAACTGGTTTTGCCCGCTGGTCATATTCTTCGTCCCGCTGATTTAGGCGCGATTGCGGCTTCGGGGCATACCGAAATCCCTGTGGCGCGCAAGCCCCGCGTTGCCATTTTGCCCACTGGCACCGAGCTGGTTGAAATTGGCTCCGAACTCAAGCGCGGCGATATTCTCGAATATAACTCTCTCGTTTTGGCGGCGCAAATTAAAAAATGGGGCGGTATCGCTACCCGTTTCCCCATCACGATTGATGATTTTGACCTCATCTCCCAGCGTGTAGCCGAAGCCGCCCGCGACCACGATCTGATTTTGCTCAACGCTGGTTCATCGGCAGGTGCGGAGGATTTCTCGGCGGGCGTGGTGGAGAAACTTGGCACGCTCCTCGTACATGGTGTTGCCGTTCGCCCTGGACATCCTGTCATTATCGGGATGATTGATAATAAGCCGATTATTGGGATGCCGGGATACCCCGTCTCAGCCGCATTGACGGGGGAAATCTTCGTCGAGCCGATGATCGCCAAATGGTTGGGACGCGCGCCAATTCAACTTGATACCGTTAAAGCAACTCTGACGCGGAAAACAACATCTTCCGCTGGAGACGACGATTATATCCGCATGGCAGCTGGACGTGTGGGTGAGAAGATGCTCGCCGCGCCGCTGAATCGCGGAGCTGGGGTCATCTCATCTCTTGTTCGCGCAGATGGACTTGCCATCATGCCACGCGGCACACAAGGCGCGGAGGCAGGAGATATGGTAGATATTCATCTTTATCGGACTCGTGCTGAATTGGAGAAGACCATCTTCTGCATCGGTTCGCACGATATGACGCTGGATTTAATTGCACAATATCTTTCTATGCGTAATCGGCGTTTAGTTTCATCGAATGTTGGCTCATTGGGCGGACTTGTGGCATTAAAACGCGGAGAAGCGCATCTCGCTGGCTCTCATCTGCTTGATCCCGAAACTGGAATTTACAACGACAGCTATATTGCCAAGTATTTAACGGAAACACCTGTCCAGCAGGTGATGTTGGTTAAACGGGAGCAAGGTCTAATTCTCCCACGAGCGAATCCGAAAAAACTCAAAAGTCTGGAAGATGTCGTTAGTTCGGGCATCCAATTTGTAAACCGCCAACGCGGTGCGGGGACGCGCGTCCTCCTAGATTATCACCTAAACTTATTGGGGATAGCCCCAGAGCAGGTTCTTGGCTATAATGACGAAGAATTTACACATTTAGGCGTGGCGGCGGCTGTCGCTTCGGGGCGTGCTGATTGCGGTTTAGGGATCGCAGCGGCGGCTCAGGCTCTTGAGTTGGATTTTGTGCCCCTGTTTCAGGAGCGGTATGAGCTAATTATCCCCGATATTTATTTTGATAGCCCGCTTTTGGCTCCGCTTTTTGAAGTGATAAAAACAAAAGAATTTAGAGAAACTGTCGCAGAGATGCCCGGTTATGAATTTGGAGAAGAATAATGAGCGAAGTCATTGTAATTGATGATAATCGTAATACTGCAGATGCTTTGGTAGAAATGTTGAGAATATTGGGGATTGAAGCTCGCGCTGCTTATGGCTCAAGCCCAGCGATGACTTTGTTGGCAGAGCAGACTCCTCCCTTAGTTTTGCTGGATGTGAATATGCCCGGTGTGGATGGCTTGGAGATTTTAGCCTATATACGTCGTGAACCACGTCTGATGAAGGTGCCTGCAATCATCATCACTTCAGATGATCAGCCAGAAACAAAAAAACGTGCGATGGATGGCGGGGCGCAAGCGATGATCATTAAGCCGGCGTCTATAAACCAGTTGGAGAGTGCTTTGAAAAAAGTAGGGGCTATGTAGTTTTTCTCATTTCCTAAAAAGAAAAAACCTAAGATTTTCAAGATCTTAGGTTTTTTCTTTTAAAGTGGAGGTTTATTGTGAGCTTATCAGGGTGTGACTATTTCTTGTTCTACAATGGTAGTGGGTAAGTTCGATACTGCATTGTAGTAGCCTAAAAACTCATCTGTTTCTGTGGTGGCGTAGGGGGCTAAATTCTGTGCCCAGCGATATCCAATAGATTGATAAAGTAGCTTAGCGGTGACCGTAAAAGGGCCTTTTGCGGGGTCAATCGCAATTGTATATTGGGTTGTGTCTCCACCGCCGATGAAATCAACATCGTTTGCAGCCAGTCCACGGACGGCGATATCTGCCGATGCATTAGCAAGGTCGAAGCCATTAGGCAGAAGGCGATTATCCTTAGCGTAGTTGGCTGCGTAGAGCAGACCTGTAGTTACCGCACCGCTATCGTCCTGGAGGATGGTTTCGTAGATTTGCACTTGATCGGGTGTGGATATATCGAGATAATGCGGCTCGAAGGTAGTTGCATCAATGTCGTTGGCGTTGTCTGTGATCTCGCCGTTGGGGCCTACTTCACCTGATTCAAAGACTTTTTCTCCGCTGGCATCTGTGACGGTGACGTGAAGCCATGCGCGACGGGATGGATATCCGCTAGGGAATTTGTGGCCTGTTTGGGTCTTGATAGCGACGTTAAACGCTAGTAACGAATCCATAATCTCAATTGCATCAATGCTCAAATCTGCAGTTTGATTTTGGAGCATATTGGTTGTTTCGTGTATGGGTGTTTCGAAATCCTCTTCTGTGGATGAGATATCAGCTGTTTCGCTCATTTTCTGTAGGATACGTAGCATATAGATATTGCCGCCAGTAAAAGTATGCTGCAAGAAAGGGCTGCGTGC
This sequence comes from Anaerolineae bacterium, assembly GCA_018645405.1. Classification (GTDB taxonomy): domain Bacteria; phylum Chloroflexota; class Anaerolineae; order Anaerolineales; family Villigracilaceae; genus Desulfolinea. The sequence goes on from JABGOQ010000072.1 coordinate 47,305, forward strand.
CTCTCCGCCAGTGATGGAAAGCACCACGCCACCTTCTGCTGTGGGCATATGGCAATCCTGGCATGAGGTGTTGTCTTTGTAGATTGAATTTTCCCACTCAAGATAGGGTGTTTGCTCAGGGAAAAGTGTTTCGCTAAGAGAGCCATCTGCCAGCAAGTAGGATGTATAGAGGGTATGGCAGGTTGCACACATTTTTGAATCGGAGAGATGGTCGCTTTGGACGGGCAAGAAACCAGATGCTGCGGTCATGATATTTGCTTGAGTTTCATCTACCGCATATGGCCCATAAAGGGGACGCTTGCCTTTCGGACTTTCTATATCGAAGAGAAGATGTCCGCTGGTTGGATCTTTTTGGGCGAAGGTCTCGGGTGCAAGTTGGTGGCAGGCTGTGCAGGAAATACCTTCCATTGCCATATCGTGAAGTGGGTTTTCTGCTGACAGGAATCCCTCTGTTCCAAATATTGCGGTTTCCCCACCCGCAGCTTTTGTTGCAAAGTGCGCCATCGGCATGTGGCAGGGGGCACATTTATCTTCGATTACAGTTTGCAATTCAGGGTGAGCCGAAATTTCTGAACTTACTGTGGCACGATAATAAGGATCATCAACAGCGTGTGCCATAATACCTGCTTGCCATTGCGCGGAATAAGAGACATCGTTCCCTGCCTCATCGGTCATGGCAGTGTGGCAAGCCGTACAATTATCTGCCGAGATGAACATATCTTCGAGATGAGATAGCTCTTCAGATGCTGGTGTGTCTGGTGGAGTGGGTGAAATGACCTGAGGGGGTTGTGTTGGTGCCTGAGTGGAAATAGAGTTTGGAACTGAAGCAGGTCCGCAGGCACTTAGTCCCAGTGCTGCTGCGAGAGCTGCGAGCAGGATGATCAAAAATAAGTGATGGTTTTTCATGAGGTGTTCCTCCAAAATTGGTTATTATTTGCGCACTAGAAGTGTACAACAAAACAACTTTTTGTTACAAGGGCTAATTATCCTAAATTTACCAATATTAACATTTGATTAGAATTTCTAACACTACTTGACTTCGTGTCCCTTATTTTGTATAGTGAAACAGTCACTTTCTAATCGGCATTGTAGCCTTCTGGCTTCCGTGCCTTTTTATTTTGTATATGTTGCCAAAAATCAAATCTTTTGCACGATATTTCTGTATTATATAGGGGAATATTAAGCAATTCCTTTTACGCTGTAGAAGCGTGGAGCAAGCATGATCGAAGTAAAATCACTAACTAAAAACTACGGTGCGCGGCGGGCGGTTGATTCCATTAGCTTTAAAGCTAAAAATGGAGAGATTGTTGGTTTTCTCGGTCCGAATGGGGCGGGGAAGACAACCACCATGCGTATCCTGACGGGATATTTGCAACCCACAGATGGTGAGGCAAGTGTGGCTGGTTTTGATGTCGTCGAAGATTCTCTCGAAGTTCGCAGGCGGGTGGGATATATGCCAGAGAGCGTTCCTCTATACGATGATATGCGCGTTTTTGACCAACTGAAATTCATGGCAGATTTGCATCATCTTAAAAATGCAGATGAGCGCGTGATGGATGCGCTTGAAATGGTCGGAATGCAAGATCGCGCTGATGGGTATATCGCCAAGCTTTCAAAGGGGATGCGTCAGCGAATTGGATTGGCTCAAGCTTTACTCCATAAACCTGAAGTGCTCATTCTCGACGAGCCGACCATCGGGCTTGACCCGGCGCAGGTTGTAGAAGTGCGTAATTTGGTGCAGGAGATCGGCAAGGAGCGTACAGTTTTGCTTTCTACGCATGTTCTTTCAGAAGCGCAACAGCTTTGTGATCGTGTCTTGATTATCAACAAAGGCAAAATTATTGCCGAAGATTCTCCCAGTGCGCTGGGATCGCGTTTGGCGGGTGCAGAGCGAGTGGAGGTAAGTGTACGGGGTGATGCGAATCTTCTTGCCGAGAAAATAGCAGAAATTGATGGGGCGCAGGATATAAACGTCCATAACGGGGGCAAGTTGGAATTTGCGTTCGTCGCGGAGAACGATATCCGGCCACAGGTTGCGCGCGCAATAGTCGAATCCGATTTTGAGTTGCTTGAGATGAAATCCCTCGGGATGAGTCTCGAAGATGTTTTCCTACAATTAACTCGTGAGGAGAAATCCGATGCGTAATATCTGGACACTCGCGAAAAAAGAGTATAAAAATTATTTCAATAGCCCGATTGCCTATATTGTCGCTTTCGTGATTTTGCTGGTTTTGGGGATTTTCTTTGCCCTGAATATCACATACCTGACACTGAATTCTTTTCAGGCTTATGGCTCCAGCCCTGATGCGGGCGTGGTCACCGGGCCCTTCGCTTTTATGTTGGTTCTCTCGCTACCTGCGTTAACGATGGGCTTGCTCGCCGATGAAAAACGAATGGGAACAATGGAATTATTGATGACCGCGCCACTGAGAGACGCAGAACTGGTGATTGGCAAATGGTTGGGCGCGTTTCTTTTTATACTGACGGTGATCGCGATCACATTGATTTTTCCACTAATCATGCACTTTTTAGTCTATCCAGGCATTGATGGTGGCCAGCTTTTCTCTGCCTATTTAGGGATTATTCTTGTCTCGGCCTCTTTTTTAAGTATTGGTGTGGGCATTTCTGCGCTTTTTAGCAATCAGATTGCGGCGTTTTTTGCCACTTTGGTCAGCTTCATTATTTTATGGTGGCTAATTGGTTTCCCCGCACAAATTATGCCATCAGGTGTAGATGTTTTCCGCTACCTTGATATGCAGGCACATTTTTATAACTCTTTGAATGTGGGTGTGATCAAACTCTCTGACATTATCTACTTTCTCAGTTTGATCGCACTCGGTTTATTTATAGGCACCTCAGCAGTTGAAACGCGGAGGTTGCAGTCATGAAAAAAGAAAAACTTGCTATAGCTGGTCCTATTCTCTCTGCGCTGGCGGTTTTGGTTGCGCTCGCTTCATTGACGATGAAAGCCTTTCAGAGCATAGGCATATATACACCTACCAATCCCGATGCGCTCATATTGGCTCTCCAGATTAGCGCGGCGGTTTTTATCTTGGGTTTGGCGTTTTTCGCCATCATTTTGCCTGATAAAACACGCCAGATCCTCACGGGCAAAACCGTGCGTTATGGGAGCAATTTACTCATTATCACGCTCGCTTTTCTCGGCATTTTGATTACGCTCAATTACCTTGCTTATAAAAACCCCAAAGAATGGGATCTCACGGCTGAAAAATCGCATACTCTCGCACCAGAAAGTATTGCCATTCTTGCTGCCTTGCCCGAAAAAGTTGAAGCAATTGCCTTTTTCTCTGCCTATACCCCGATGGATGCTGCCGACCAACTCTTGCTCGATTTCAAGGCAAATAGTAACGGAAAATTTGATTATCAATTTGTAGACCCAGATCTAAACCCTGTTGAAGTGCGCGAAGCTGGAATCACGGGAGATGGCAAAATCTTGCTTCAAATGAGAGAAAAACAAGAAATTATCCCCGTTGCTTCAGAGCAAGAACTTTTAAGGGGGATGCTGCGCTTGATTAATCCCGATGAGCGGGCGGTTTACTTTTTGACGGGACACGGCGAATACGATAGTGAGATTCAAGGAGAACGCGCCGTGACGCGCGCCATAGAGACGTTGTACGGGAAGAACTACATTGTCCAGCCCCTCAACTTGCTTGCTGAAAACGCCATCCCCGACGATGCTCTGACCATCGTCATCGTGGGGGCTACAAATCCGCTCTCCGCTGATGAGATTGCGTTATTTGATTCGTATCTTGCTGATGGTGGCGGTTTGGTCGCGTTAGTCGACCCCACACCCTTATCAGAACTTGGAAATGAAGAAGATACGCTTGTTGCGTATCTTGCCGAAAGCTGGGGTGTTCTTCTTGACGATAACCTGATTGTTGACCCTTCATCCAATCCACCATCAGATGCCGTTGCATATAGCTATGCAGAGCATCCGATTACGCAGAAGATGAATAACGTTGCGGCATATTTCCCCTTTGCGCGGAGTATGCAATTTGTTGAAAATAAGAATCTGACTCAAACTCTCCTCGCGTGGACAATAGATCGTGCTTGGGGTGAGTCCAATTTTTCTGCCCTCGAAGTAGATGGCGACCCCGTCGCGTTTGATGAAGAAGATGATATTCCTGGCCCTCTGGCGATGGCATCTTCGGTAGAAAATATTTCTACAGGTGGGCGCATTGTCGTCTTTGGGAACGCGGTTTTTGCCGGAGATGAGGCTTTTGATGCTTATGGCAATGGCGATCTATTTATCAATGCGATAGATTGGGCTGCCGAGCAAGAAGATCTGCTCAATCTGACGCCCAAGCCGCAAGTTGAGCGAACTTTTCTCGCCCCGAACGATTTCCAGCTTATCACCATTCTCTTGGGGACAATCTGTCTCCTGCCGGGGATGATGATTGTTGGTGGTTTTCTTGCGTGGATGAACAGGAAGAAGAGAGGTTAGTTAGTGCGCCGCTCGATCTGGATTTTGCTGGCTTTACTAGCCGCGTTGCTTGCTCTGACGTTATTTCTCGAAAATCGAGAAGTGGAGCAGCCAATTATCGGTACGGAGACTTCTAGGCTTATACCCAATTTTCTCTTCTCCGCAAAAAATGGGCTTGTGACCAGTTTGAAGATTGAGAATGTAGAGGAATATGGCATTTCTTTGCAACGTGGCACAGATGGTCTCTGGGATGTGCTTGAACCAGAAGGCGTAGAAATTGAGCAAGGTGTAGCTGAGGCAGCGGTATCTCAGGTGCTTGCACTGCCCCTCTTGGCGGAGGAACTCAGCATCAGCCCTTTAGATGTTGGGATAGGGAAGCAAGCCCCTCTTGTAGAGGTTGGATTTGCTGACGACGCGGTATCCGTTTTTCGTGTAGGCAATCTTACTTCGAGCGGAAGCGGATACTATATCCAATATGAAAAAGAGAAGATAGGCATTGTTGGTAGAGATGGTCTTGATTCTTTGTTTAAGTTGCTACTTCTTTTTGAATAGAGAATGTAACATTTTGGGAGCTTAATCATCTAAATAGAGTGTTGCAATTGTCTTTAAAAAAGAGTATGCTGGGTAAAAGATATTTCCTAGAAAATGATAAGTAAAAACGTTTTTGTTGTGTGCAATAACGTTATAACAAAATATGAGAAGGTGTTTTAGAAACTATTATGAGTGAAAAAAATTTGATTGAAGTCGAAGAAAAAGCATCCCCTGGCATCATTAAGTTACTTGCATTGGGACGCAAGAAGAGTTTTGTCACATTTGACGATATTTTAAATGTTTTCCCAAATGCAGAGCAGGATGTTGCCCAGCTTGAAGAGGCTTTTGCCTCCTTACTAAGCGCGGGCATCCCTTTTATTGAAGATGCCACATTGCCTGGTCCTTCTGATCAAGAAGTGGAGAAGGTTTCGGAAGAGGAAGAAAAAGAAAAAATCGATCAAAATGTTTCCGAAGATTATTTGGCAAATATCGACACAAAAGATACGATTGGCTTATATCTGAAAGAAGTTAGCCGCGTTCCGCTCCTTACCGCTGAACAAGAGGTGGAGTTGGCGCAGCGTATCGAACGTGGACGCTTGGCGCGTGCTGAACTAGCTCAGGGGAGAGTTAGCATAAAACGGCGTGACGAATTGCGTGTGCTCATCGAAGATGGCTGGGCGGCGCGCGAACACCTTATTACGGCGAACTCTCGCTTGGTGATCAGTGTTGCAAAAAAATATATGGGGCGTGGCGTTCCTTTTCTTGATCTCATTCAAGAAGGGAATATTGGCTTAATCCGTGCAACCAAGAAATTTGACTATCGACGCGGACATAAATTTAGCACCTACGCCACTTGGTGGATTCGCCAAGCTGTAACGCGTGCCATCGCCGATCAGGGGCGCACGATCCGCGTTCCCGTTCATATGGGTGACCAGATTAATAAATTGCTCCGTATTCAGCATCAGCTCACTCAAAAATTGGGGCGCGCTCCTGCAGTTGAAGAATTAGCGGAGGCTTTGGAAGTTCCCCCCAAGAAAGTGGAGCATATGATTCAGGTTGCGCGACGTCCGCTTTCGCTGGAAACGCCCACGGATAACGAAGAGGATTCCGTTTTAGGAGATTTCATCGAAGACCAAGATTCTCCACCTCCTGATGATACAGCTACTCATCACCTCTTACAAAATCATCTTGTCGAAGTGATGGAAAATTTGCCTCCTCGTGAAGTTCGCATTTTGCAATTGCGCTACGGCATCCTGGATGGACAAGCCTACACCCTCGAAGAAGTTGGGCGTAAAATGGGCGTGACTCGTGAACGTGTCCGTCAGATCGAAGCCCAAGCCTTAAGCCGATTGCGGCATCCGACCGTACGGCGTAAGTTAAGAGATTATTTAGGCGAATAAAGAATGACTAAAAAATCCCCGTTCTTACGAGCGGGGATTTTCTTTTTAAACTTATTGAGAAGTTCATTCACAAGAACTTTCGATCTTATCAGTCACCTCTTCTGCTTGGTAAAGTTTCTCCCACGGTGAGAAATAAATTTTATCTTCCAAAAGTTCTAAATCTAAATCGAAAATTTCGTTCAAAACAATGCGAAAAGAATTCACTGGGGTAATTGTCTCGTAAAAAATATCATCCTCTACTGTGGGGAGATAATATGCGTTCAAAATAGATGTGCGTTCACGCAAGCAGGTATTTTCAAGAGATTCAAAATCTAAAAACATGCCAGAACCATGATCGCCTTGAATAATGATCACTGGTGGCGTCGCAGAATTTTCAAGGATATTTTCAATAGTTTTTTCTAAAAGTGTACTTGTGTATGCCATTTGTTGTGGATACCCGGTTTTATACTCTTCACGACTTCCGGCAAACTCAGTACCATCTAGCCCGTTACAATCTCCATATTTCACGGTATTTCCTTCCGCATCAAAAACAAAGGGCGGATGTGGTGCCATAATATGCACAAAAACAAATTTCGGTCCGGGTAATGCGGGAACTTTTTCTAAATTCTCAAATATATTCATGATACCGCCGCGCTGACTTTCACAATAAAAAGGCAAAAAAAGGTTTTGCATCTTATCGCCAAAAGCGCGCGTGGCAGAGGTCATCAAAATTAGATTTTCAAGGTCATTTGCCAACTCTACATGATAGGGGATAAAAAAATCTGCATCTGAAATAGTGGTGAGCGCATATCCGGTTGAGAAGCCAATAGTCTGATAGCCACGCTCCTCCAAAAACTGACGTAATTCGCTATGATGAATCAACTCTTTCAAAGGCTCTCTATCACTAGATTGAATATCAGCTTCTTCTAAGTTTTCAAGATAATCTAAATTCATCGAAGAAGAAAGTGACAAAGAAGTCTGAATATAATTGCTATGGCTTTTTTCTGCGATATAAAAACCACGTGCTTCTAAGAAATTGATAAAATCAGAATTATCATAATCATATAATTCCTTCACTACATCTGAGCGCCCATAAGCATCGGGGATAATATAGTATATATCGGGTAAATCACTATTATTTTGCGATACAGCGTCTACGCCATCAAAAGGCGAGGGTGGTTTTATTTTCTGCGGTATCCCCGATTGAGATAAGAATATTAATATCGTGAAAATTGGTTGCAACAATAAAAGAAAAGTGATGATATTCAGGCTTTTAATAACTGAATTGATATTTTTAATTCTATATTTTGCCAACATGCCCACAGCCAGTAAAAGCACCCATGCGAGCAATAAAATAGCATGGTTTTCCAATCCCAACGCGCGATGAATATGCCCGTAAGTAAAAAATAACCCTACTATAATGGAGGCAGAAAGACCTCCCTGCCGATGATCTTTCGCCGCTATACTAAATATCAAGGTAAAAAATAACGTAAAAAGAAGGCTGATAACCAAAGGCCTAAAAAGGTCTTTCGGATTTATTTGACTGATATTATTTGCCAACAAAAATAATATCGGATAGCTTGCGATAAAAAAAGGATGTAGTGCTAATTCGCTTGTTTTTTTCATGAATACCTGTTTTTGGGGCATGGCATATTTAAATTATTTGCTTTTTGCACGCTCTCGCTATTCTATCTTATTTTCCTTGCGCTTTTCTTATAAGTTACAATAGGATACATAAATGAGGAGAAAAATTGCCAGAAAAAACTTCAGCTCCCGCCTTCAATCGGCTCATCACCACCATTGCGTTACTACTAACTTTCATTCTCCTCACGCGCACTCCTATAGATGCCGATATGTGGTGGCATCTTCGTTCGGGCGAAGAAATCGTCACACAAGGGCAAATTCTCCTTAAAGACATCTTTTCTTATACGCGCTTCGGAGCAGACAGAGTAAACGCTTATTGGATGGCGGCTAGTTTCCTCTATCTTATTTTTGATTTTGGCAGTTATTTTGCCCTCGCAGGTTTTGTTGCTCTGATTGGTGTTGCTACATTTAGCATTATTGCTAGGCAGATGCGTGGTCCCGCCTTCATGCGTGCCAGCCTCATTATTCTTGCTGCGATTACAGCCGCGCCAATTTGGTCTCCCCGCCCGCAACTTTTTTCGTTTTTTTTCCTCGCTATACTAGATTATTGGCTTTCTGTCCTCAAAAAAGATGAAAAAGCGCGCTTTTGGCTCCTCGTCCCATTTTTTGCGCTTTGGGCAAATCTGCATGGTGGCTATATTTGGGGAATTCTCCTCCTCATCGCCCACCTCATCGGAGAAGTTTTTAACAAATGGCTAGGCAGAGAGTGCCTCCCTGCAAAAACGCGAAAAAATCTCTCTCTCTATACTATTTTTGCTCTCTTTGCCGTCCTCATCAACCCCAATGGCATAGAGCTTTGGTTACTTCCTTTTCGTACACTTGGCGTTTCTCCCGGTATTCAAGAGTGGCTCTCCCCCGATTTTCACCAAATCAGCTTTCAGCCCATGCTCTGGATGCTTTTCCTCTTCATTTTTGCTCTCGCGAATACAGCGAAAAAACTCAATTTTAGAGACTTATTTAAGGTAATGGGATTTACCTACATGACCTTCATTTCCCAGCGGAATATTGCACCTTATGCCATTATTCTCCTCCCCGTGCTAAGCAGGCAATTTTCATTTTTCTGGGATGAAGAGATCGCACCGCGCGTCTTTCAGCTTGGGGCGCGTTTTTCAACAAATTCTCAGCCCAAGCAACTCCCGTTAAAACTAACGCACCTCATCAACGGATTCCTCGTATCTCTGATCGTAATTGCCGCGCTAGGAAATTTATATATCCTCACCCGTCCCACGACAGTGGACGAGAACTACCCTGTCCACGCAGTAGAATGGATTAAAGAAAATCAGCCTGAAGGCGCGCTTTTCAACTCCTATAATTGGGGCGGCTACTTGATTTGGAATTTGCGCGAGTACCCGGTTTTTATTGATGGGCGCGCCGATCTCTACGGTGAAGAATTGATCGGACAATGGAAGCAAGTTGCAATCGGGGGCGAAGTGGCGCAGCAAATCCTGAATGAATGGGATGTCCATCTCATCCTGCTAGAACCAAGTTGGGCAGTGGTTGATGAATTATCCCAATATGGTTGGGAACTTCTCTACGAAGACGAAATGAGCGTGGTTTATGGACGCTAAAGCAAAGAAAACGCTTTTGATCGGTTTGGCTGGTATATTATGGCTATTGGCGGTCATGCTGGGCTACGCCTATACCCATAAACCATTTTCCCCTGAACAAGTCTTTGTTTTAGGAAAGGCTTTTTGGCAACTATTCATCGGGGTTGGCATCATTTCACTGATGGGCGCATTGGGGGAAAGATTTTTTCCGATTATCAAAAAAGAATTTTCACCCTTAGAAGCTATCGCAATCCAATCTGCGCTCGGGATGGGCGTTCTTGGTATTTTTGTTCTCGTGCTCGGCATGAGTATCGGTTTTTCCTCTATTATTTTTGGTGTTTTGTTTTTAATCCTGGCTATTTTCCTTCGGAAAGACCTCCTCCTTTGGTGGAGATCATGGGGTGCGTTTACTCCAATTTGGCGAAAAAGCACAGTTTTTGAAAAAATACTTGCCAGCGGTGTTCTTTTTATCCTTATCGTTACCCTCGCCAAATCTCTCGTGCCGCCCTTGGCTTTTGATAGTCTTGTATATCACCTTACCCTTCCCAAAATTTACCTGCTTGATGGCAGTATAAATTATGTCCCTGAACTGATTTTTTGGGGGATGCCGCAAATTCAAGAAATGGGGCAAACTTTTGCTATGGCGTTGGGCGGCACAGAATCAGCAACAGTTTTTAGCTGGACTTTAGGCGCACTTACACTAACAGGGTTGCTTGGCTTTCTTAGTGAGAAATTTTCCACGCGCACAGCGTGGGTTGCATTGGCAACTTTGTTATCAGGATTTTCCCTCTCCGATTCCCTTTCGTGGGGATATGTGGGCTGGGCAACAATGCTCTACGGCCTCAGCTTTTTTCTTTTATTGGATTTGTGGAGATCGCGCGGCGAAAATAAATTATTGTGGATTTCAGCCCTGATACTCGGTTTTGCAATGGGAACAAAGTACACAACCGCGATTTTGGCTGGGGGTGCGCTTGTTATCATTTTCTCGGCAAATAACGGACGTGGCATCAAACCCACCTTACGCAATATTTTCATCTTCGGCGGCATCACCTTTCTGACTTTTTCTCCGTGGCTGATCAAAAACTGGTTGGCAACGGGGAATCCCTTTTACCCTCTTCTTTTCCCCTCAGGTGCGATGGACGCAAATCGACTCCTCCTATATCAAGATGATCCTGTCTGGGGAGATTGGCGAGATGCTCTTTTCCTCCCTTGGCAAGCCACAATTTGGGGCGTTGAGAAAAAATCAGGTTATTCAGCCGAGTTCGGGGCTTTGTTTCTTGCGCTTAGTCCTTTAGTGTGGGTAGGCTGGCGAGAGCGGAGCAATGAGCAAAGAAAATCTTTGAGCGTTGCCCTCATTATCACGATAACAGGCTTTATAATTTGGGCAATTGCGGGACGTACAACGCGCTTACTGATTCAAACTAGATTATATTATGCCTTTTTTCCGGCTTGGGCAATTTTAGCGGGGGTAGGGTTTGATGGTTTCTCAAAGCTCCGTGCCGTAGAAATCCGTTTTGGACGAATTGCCTCAGCTCTTGTTATTTTAGCTTTCGGATTTAATGTTTTCGTTACGGGTCTAAACTTTACGCAATTACGCGTGGCAGGAGCATTGCTTGGGGCGCAGACTCACGCTCACTACCGGGAACGAGCCTTGGGCACGTACGAATCGGCAATATCAGCGTTGGTAGAATTGCCCCCAGATTCTCAGGTCCTCATGCTCTGGGAAACGCGTGGGCTTGCTTGCATCCCGAAATGCAAACCAGACGAAACGATTGATCGCTGGTATGCTGATTTGCGTAATTATGGTTCTTCTGATGCTGTGCTGGATGCTTGGCAATCAGCAGGGAATACGCATGTACTTTTTTATAAACGTGGCGCAGATTTTGTCCGTGAAAACGACTCAGCCTATAATGATACAGATTGGTCTGTGCTGGAAATGCTTTTAGAAGAACTTATTTTTCTCGAAGATTTTGGTGTAGACTATCAATTATTTTCCTTGCAGTAAAGATTTTAGTAAAAGGTAAAACAAAGTGGTAAATAGTCTTTTTGAAAAATTTGTTGATTTTTTTAATCTTGATTTTTGGGTGCTTTGGGGACTTGCTGCGCAGGGTTTTTTCTTTCTTAGGCTAATTATTCAATGGTTTCGATCAGAAAAAGAGAAGAGAACTATTGTTCCCTTGAGTTTTTGGTGGTTGGGTATTGCTGGAGCCATCATGTTATTTGTATATGCTATGGTCAGAAGAGATATAGTATTTATTCTGACATCTATCTTGCAACTGATTATATATTCCCGCAATTTTTCGATTGCTCTCAATGCAAAGGATAAAGTTTCTCATGACGAATAAAGAGCAATCTTCTCCGCATATTTATGGGAATTATGAAGATAAATATAACTCTGAAAATATCATAGCGAAATTTCTGATGAGAAATTTTATAAAAAACTTCAAAAAGAATCTCTTTTCTTTTGAAGGTAAAAGCGCGGATGCTGTTTGTGAAGTGGGGTGTGGTGAAGGCGAATTATTGAAAATAATTCACGCCATTTATCCAGATGTTACTCTTTATGCTTCTGATATTTCTGAAGGCGAAATTGCCAAGGCAAAAGAGAATTGCGCGCCTATGTCAGTGAGGTTTTCTGTTCAAAACGCTGAAAATTTAGATGAATATGATGATTCAGTCTTTGACCTTGTTGTTTGTTGTGAAGTGTTGGAGCATTTGTCTAATGTTGAAAAGGGATTAAGTGAGTTGTTTAGAATTAGCAAAAAACATATTCTTCTTTCAGTACCCAATGAGCCGATATGGAAAATCTTGAATGTCGCAAGAGGTAAATATCTCCGAGATTTCGGCAATACACCGGGGCATATTAACCATTGGAATATAGTGCAATTCCCCAAATTTTTAAGCACTTATTCTAAGTATTCACTGATTGAGCGGAGTTACCCTTTTCCTTGGCAAATGGTTCTTTTGAAAAAGGTGACACGTTAGCTGTTGATGCAAAATAATCTATCTTCGGATAATGGAGCTGGCTATGAAAGTGATTATTCAAATCCCATGTTTTAATGAAGAAGGTTCCTTACCCATCACCCTTAAAGAGCTTCCGCGTGAATTAGATGGAGTAGATGAGGTGGAGTGGCTAATTATCAATGATGGTAGCCAAGATAAAACGATTGAGAAAGCTATAGAGGGTGGTGTGGATTATGTTATCTCGCATATTAATAATCTTGGTTTAGCGCAAACCTTTCTCTCGGGCATGACCGCATCTATTCATTTTGGGGCGGATATAGTTGTTAATACAGATGCTGATAATCAGTATTGTGCGAAAGATATTCAAAAACTTGTTGATCCGATTCTCAATGGCAAGGCTGAATATGTGATCGGTACTCGGCCGGTAAAAGATATTGAACATTGGTCGTTTCTCAAGAAGAAATTACAGCTTTTTGGAAGTTGGGTCGTACGAAAGGCAGCACAAAGAAATGTGGTTGATGCCCCCAGTGGTTTTCGAGCAATTACTCGTTCTGCGGCGATGCGTCTCCATGTTTTTAACCGCTATACTTATACAATTGAAACTATTATCCAAGCGGGACACCTTAGAATTCCGATACTTAATATCCCCATCCGCACAAATAAAGAAATTCGCCCATCACGCCTTATATCTGATATCCCTAGTTATTTAAAACGTTCTTTTTCAACCATCTTTCGCAGCTTCATAACCTATGATCCTATGCGATTTTTTCTTATCCCCGCAATCGCTCTTTTGCTAGTTACAATCATCCTGGGGATACGGTTCCTATATTTTTTCTCTATTGGCGAAGGTACAGGTCATGTTCAATCTTTAATCCTTGCTTTAGCCATCTTTGTTTTCAGCACTTCCCTTTTTATTGTAGGATTCCTTTCTGACCTCATCGCTGTAAATCGGCAGATATTGGAAGGTATTGATTATCGATTGCGAAAACTGGAAGCGCACCAAGTTGAGGATTCATCTCAAAATTCGGAGCATGCTAAAGTTTTCAATCGAGCGTATCTTGTTTATTCTCGCAAATAGCTTTTGAAGCGGATTTTTTCTCTCAAACCTTTTCATTAATCGGTTTCCTATTAATCTTGAAGGGACGAACAAGATAATATAATGAGAGCAAAAGAATTGGTAGCGGATAAAAGTCTACAAAATAAATTAATCTTTCTCCAATCACCCAGCTTCTCCCCAAAGTGAAAAAGTACCAGCTAAGCCCAATCCATATCCACAGGAAAGAACTCAGCCAGAATTCACTGTTCTTAAATTTCTTAGATCCATACTGAAGCAATAGTATCACGGCGGGTAGCATAGCAATATAATTGCTTTTTGCTGAAGTAATTCCAGTGAGGGGCATAATCGCAAATGTAAAACTGGATGCCCAGAGCAAGCCAGAGAAATCTTTTTTAAAAGAGTGAATCCAAATGCCAAGCAAAGTGAAAGTACTTAGGATTGTTAGCCCCCACGCGATACTATTTGCAAATGGTGCAGGCATCCAATAAGCTAAGATTGCTCGAGGGGTACTCGGGCTGGCAACATTTGTATAGGTTGTTAGATCGTTGATAAATTCAGCGAACCAGCTTGGTTGCAAAAGAAATGATACGCCAAGCAGAAGGAGTAGCGTAGCCAGAGATGAATAAATAATCCCCCAGCGTTGCCTAAAGAAAGCCCAAATCCACACCAAAGCGAAAAATAGAATTGCCAATTGGGGTTTTATTGTAGCAAGTGTTAGGAATACGCCGGCCCAAGTATCAGATTTTCGTGAGATAAAGAAAAGTGAAAGTACAGCAAAGAAGGCTGCTAGGCTAGATGGGTTGCCATCAATTAACGCTTGAGTAAATTCTGCACTGAATAATGCAAATAAGGTTAGTGCGAGTATGATCGACTTTGCAGGTATGAACTTTACCATTCGCAATGTGAGCAGGATAATTCCAACATGTGCTAGCTCCATGAGAGTCATCCATGCAGCGCGTGCCAACAAGAAATCTTTTATGAGAGCAAAAGGGAGAAATACCGCCATCGTGTAATAGGGATAAGCAAATATTCCAGGCGTTTCATCTTCCCCGTGTGCGTGCCCATGGTGCATCAGTTCAACTTGATATTCTATAGCAGAGCTATAGGGGTTTTGATAATCTTCAAATAGAACTAGTCGTGTTGGTAGCCATCGGTACAAAAAATCTGTTCCCCCTGGTTGATTTTTTGCGAAAATATAATTCCCGAAAAATAAAAGGGCAATGAATATTGCAATTACTATAATAAGGGCTAAATAGTTTTGTTTTTTTTCTTTGCTCGTCATTTTTCTTCTCCACTACTGTTTTTTGAATTTTGAAAATTATACCAACTCATCAACTTTAGGAAAATAAGAAAAAAAGATTATGGTATTATTTTTTAACTTAATCTACTTTTCAAGGAAAAAATATGACCAAGTTACTTTGCCAAACCGATAGTTATCTCAAGGAATTTGATGCGGAAATCATCCGTGTGGATGCCGAATCCCGAGCACTGATTCTTGACCAAACAGCCTTTTTCCCCGGAGGTGGGGGACAACCTTGTGATTTTGGCTTGCTGACCGTTAACGGAACAGAGTACCCTGTCACGAAAGTGAAGAAAAAAGGTGCAGATGCCCTCCACTTCATCGGTGGGGAGGCTGATTTGCCAGAAGTTGGTGAAACTATCCACGGCGTGATCGATTGGAAACATCGTTATCAGCTCATGCGTACGCATACGGCCATGCACGTTCTTTGCGGTGTTGTTTTTCGCGATTATGGTGCGCTTGTTACTGGTGGGAATATGAATCCACTCAAAGGACGGATGGATTTTGAGTTCGAGACAATGCGTAAAGAGTTGGTCGAGGAGATTGAAGAAGCGGTTAATGCCGAGGCAGAAAAAGGATACGAAGTAAAAATAGCCATTTTGCCTCGTGAAGAGGCTTTCCAGATCCCTGATTTGATTCGGACGAAGATCAATTTACTCCCAGAGGGGATTAACGAAATCCGCACAATTGAGCTTGTTGGGCTGGATTTACAGGCGGATGGTGGCACCCATGTCCACAATACATCGGAGGTAGGGAAGCTGCGCGTGACCAATTATAAGTCGAAGGGAAAGATCAATAAACGGATTTATGTGGAGTTAGAATGATGAAATATCGTGAACTTGGCTCTACGGGAATCAAAGTCTCTTCTCTTTGTTTGGGCACAATGCAATTTGGCTGGACAGCAGATAAAGCCACTTCGTTTGGTATTCTTTCGGCGGCGTATCAGGCAGGTATCAATTTTATTGATACCGCAGATGTTTATTCTCATTGGGTCGATGGGAATCCGGGCGGAGTCTCAGAGGAGATTATTGGTAAATGGTGGAAGCAAGCCCAAATCCCGCGCGAAAACCTTGTGATCGCGACAAAGGTGCGTGGCGAGATGGGGAATCCGCCAACGGAGGGGCTATCCGGAAAGAGAATCCTAAAAATGGTGGATGATTCTTTACGTCGTTTGCAAGTGGATTATATTGATTTGTATCAGGCGCATTGGGCGGATAACGAGACTGAAATTGAAGAAACTTTGTGCGCTTTTGACGAGCTTGTTCAATCAGGAAAAGTACGCGCAATTGGATGCTCTAATTATTCAGCCGCAGAATTAACAGAAGCCTTGGAAGTTTCAGAACGGTTTGGCTTGGCGCGTTATGAGACGCTTCAACCGCATTATAATTTGGTACATCGCGATGAATATGAGCGTGATCTGGCAGAGATTTGCCGTGAGAAAAAGATAGGTGTTATTCCTTATAGTCCGCTGGCTGCTGGGTTTTTGACAGGGAAGTATAGAAGAGAAAGTAAGCCTGATTCTGCGCGTGCGGAGGCTGTGGCAAAGTATTATACAGAGAAAAATTGGCTCTTGCTGGATAAAATGAATGAGATAGCTCTTGCTTGTGGAGCAACAGTTGCACAAATTGCGTTGGCTTGGCAGTTGGCAGATCTAACAATTTCCAGCCCGATTATTGGAGCGAATTCAATCACCCAGCTTGAGGATAGTTTGGGGGCAGTTGAAATCTCTCTAAATTCTCAGGAAAAAGCTCTTTTGGATAAACTTTCATCCTAAGCAACCGATATAAAAGTGCAATGTTTAGAGCATATTATTTGAGTTACACTGGGATTAAATCATAACTGGAGAATTACTTGACTGCAAAAATAATCCTTAATCCATATTCTGCGCGTTGGCGAGCGAGCAAACGTTTTCCTGAAGCGGCATCAGCACTTAGAGATGCCGGCGTAGAATTTGAAGTTGCGCGTTCTGAGGAGCGTGGTGGCTGTACTGCCTTAGCAGAGCAAGCTGTTAGAGATGGTTTTTCTCCTATTATCGCAGCAGGTGGAGATGGAACTATTGGCGAAGTTGTAAATGGGATCGTAAAGGCAACATCCGAAGGAGAGCCTTTACCTCCTTTTGGCATCATCCCTTTGGGGACAGCCAATGATCTGATTTGCAATTTGAATATGCCTATTGGTTTGAAGGAAGCGGCAGAAATTATTGCAGCAGGAAAAACACGCCAAATGGATTTATGCGCGGTGAACGGACATTATTTTGCGAATAACACAGCCTTAGGTTTAGAGCCTTTGGTGACTATCACTCAGGAAAAGATCGGTTGGCTGAAGGGGATTCCGCGTTATTTATATGCGGCATTATCTGCGATTTATCAGGGAACAAGTTGGCACGCAGAGCTCAAATGGGATGATGGTGAATATTCCGGTCCCATATCGCTTATCACGATTGGGAATGGCGCGCAAACAGGTGGTCTTTTTTATATGGCCCCTCATGCCGAACCTTTTGATGGGAAAATGACTTTTGTATATGGTTATGTAAAATCTCGATTACGGATGTTAAGCCTGCTCCCGTTAACGATGAAGCCAGATGATGGGAGTTATGTTGAAAAAGATGAAATTTTTGAAGTACATACCACTCGTTTAAGTGTTAAGCTCACCACAAGTTCTCCCGCTCATGCGGATGGAGAACTTTTTGACCGAAATTTATTTGAAGCTGAGTATCAAATTTTCCCTGGTCGTTTACCGATTTTGATGCCCTAAAGAAAAGACTTTTAAAAATGGGCAGATGCACCTGCCCATTTTTGATTTAAGCGCACTCTCTGGTTTTGCTCTATAATTAGAATTGTCAATAAAAAGCAAGAAAATCTGTATTCATCCTACTTCATTTACTGATTTGAAAAAAAAACTACTTCCTTTCGCTATTATCGCTCTGGTATTCATCGTGGTCTTGGGCATACTTCTCGCAGCAAATTATGCGATAACGCCTCGCCTCTCTGGAGGAGAAGATTTCCTTGTTCCCTGGATGGGCGCACGCGCTTTCCTTTTTGAGCAAAGCAATCCTTATACCTCTGAATTCTCGCGTGAGACGCAAGTCGAAATCTACGGATATCCTGCCGAAGAAGGTGAATACCCTTATAGATTAGATATTCCTTTTTATCTCCTCGTTTTTTATTTCCCCTTTGCCCTTATCGAAAATTTTGATCTTGCCCGCGCCCTCTGGATGAGTTTTGCCGAGATAGCACTTTTTGTGGTGGGGCTTCTCAGCATTTATCTTGCAGAGTGGAAAGTATCTCGCCTTAATCTAGCACTTTTTTTTGCCACACTTTTCTTCAGTTTTTACGGTCTTTATCCTCTTCTTGAAGGAGGATGGGCAATTTTTACAGCACTTACTCTTCTTTTATCGCTTATCGCTTTTCGAGAGAAGCAGGATGAAATTCTTGGCATTCTTCTTCTTTTCGGGACAATTCATTTCCAAAGTGGGGGGCTGCTCTTTTTCTTTCTTCTTTTTCTTTTGATCACCTCTCGTCGTTGGAAAACTTTTTCGATTTCTTTGATGGTTCTTATTTCTGCTCTTGGGGCTACGCTTATTTTTTTTCCCGATTGGCCGCTTCCTTTCGCAAGCTCTCTTCTGGCAAATTTGCGCATCGGGCATGGGCTTCTGCTTAGTGAAAGCCTCCAAATCTGGCGTCCAGATGATGGCGCGCTGATTGCCAATCTCCTTAGATGGGGAGCTTTGCTGATTCTTCTTCTTGAGTGGCGTGCGGCGCGAGGGCACAATTTTCAACGTATTCTTTGGGTAGCCAGTCTGAGTCTTGCCCTGACACCCTTTTTGGGAATCCGTATAACTCCCGCGATCTTTACAATTCTCTTTCTTCCTCTTGTCTTGATTTTCAAGATAGCAGAAGATCGTTGGCGATACGCTAATATAGGCATTTCTATCTTTTTTCTTTTTCTTCTTTCAACATGGGCGATTTTCTTAAATATGCCAAATGCTCTTGAAGCCCTCACATTCGCCTTTCCTTTTCTTCTTTTCCTTGCTTTATATTGGCTGCGCTGGTGGCTCGTTCGCCCGCCGCGCACATGGGCAGATCGGCTATGACCCTTCGCGTCTATTTTCTTCTCTTTTTTCTTGCCCTTGCTCTCGCAATTGGCGTAGCCTCTTTTCAGTCTACGCCCGGCTATATGGATGCCGATTATTACTATGCTACCGGCATTCAGCTTGCGCAAGGGGATGGGTATACAGAATCATTTTTGTGGAATTATTTGGATGATCCAGATGGATTGCCGCATCCCTCGCATGCTTATTGGATGCCACTCACCTCAATTCTTTCGGCATTGGGAATGCGCCTCGCACGCGGATTTGAATTTGCTTCCGCGCAATGGGTTTTTATTCTCCTTTCAGCTTTGATTCCGTTAATCACTGCTTCTTTGGCATATTCCTTTACATCTCGTCGAGACCTATCTATTATCTCTGCCTTTCTCGCTCTCTTCAGCGGATATTATGCTCCCTTCCTGACTACAACAGATACCTTTACTCTCTACATCCTCCTTGGCGGGAGTTTCGTTCTAGCTCTCAAAATTCGCAGAATTTGGCTAAGAGCTTTGATCTTAGGGATTATCGCTGCCCTCATGCACCTCTCCCGCGCGGATGGGGCAATTTGGTTGATTATCGCTGCGATCTCACTTTTCACTCTTCACGTTTCACGCTCGCCCAATTCCCGATTCCCAATCATCAACTCCTTTTTACCTATTCTTTCCTCTTTCGTCTTTCTTTTTTCTGCCTACCTTCTCATCACCGCTCCTTGGTTCTTTCGCAATTTCAAAGCCTTCGGCACTATCCTTGCTCCTGGCGGAAATCAAGCACTTTGGCTAACGAGCTATAATCAAATCTTTGCTTATCCTGCAGGGAATCTATCATTAGAAAGCTGGCTTGCCTCAGGCTGGTCTGCAATCGTAGACGCGCGCCTTTGGGCATTCAAACTTAATCTGGGCACAATTCTTGGTGTTCAGAGTGGGATGATTCTCCTGCCCTTCATAATTTTGGGCGCATGGCATTATCGCAAAAACGAAATTCTCCGCGTAGGCATCTTCACATGGCTAATAACCTTTTTTGTGATGACATTCATTTTTCCCTTCGCTGGTGCGCGTGGCGGATTTTTCCACTCAGGAGCAGCCTTGCAGCCTCTTTGGTGGGCGCTTGCTCCGGTTGGCTTGGATCGCGCTATTGCGTGGATGGTGAAGAATCGCGGCTGGAGAGAAGAATCGCATCGGGTATTTCAGATGGGGCTTGTTGTTGCGTTGTTTTTTATCACGGCAGCAATTTTCGAGATTCGTGTACTCTCTCCCTTTGCACGGAAGCAAGCTCAAAGCACGGGCGTTCCGCTTTACACATCGATTGAGAAAATCCTTTCAGAGCAAAGCGGTGATAATGCGCAAGCAGTCATCGTGTCCAATCCCCCCGGCTATTTTCTTGCCAGCAACAGGCTCGCGCTTGCCTTACCAGATGGTAATATCGAAGCCCTTTTCGATATTGCAACGCGCTATAATGCGGGCTATCTGATTTTGGAGCCGGGCGGTGTAACCGATGGTTTGATGCCTGTTTTTGACGCACCTACTGCGCAGCCTAATTTGATTTTTCTCGACGAAATGGAAGGAGCGAAAATCTTTGTCATCAAAACGGAATAATTCTCATTCCCCCCATTTTCAAAGAAAATGGGGGGAAGCCCGAAGCGGAAGGGGGGCAATTTTAGCCCTCGCAACTGTGCTGAGCGTGGGGGGCTATTTGCTCGCCAGCAGCCTGAAGTTTCGGATAGGCTTTCCCTTAGATGATGCCTGGATTCACCAAACCTATGCGCGCAATTTGGCAGAATGGGGGCAGTGGGCATTTTGGCAGGGGCAAGTTTCGGGTGGCTCAACTGCGCCACTTTGGTCGGCACTTCTCGCGCTGGGCTATTGGCTGAAACTCTCTTTTTACCTTTGGGCTTTTGTACTGGGCGGCATTTTTTTATGGGGACTGGCATTTTTGGGCGAATATTTTCTTCGAAAAACTGTCCCTGCTTATCGTAGTAAATTTCCGTGGGCGGGCATCTTCTTGCTCGGCGAATGGCATCTCGTTTGGGCTGCCACCTCTGGTATGGAAACTCTGTTATACGCGTTCCTCGCCACCCTTGTTTTAGTCTTATTGGCTCTTGGTAAACACAATTATCTCCTCTTGGGTGCGCTGGTTGGCATCAGCGTTTGGGTGCGCCCGGGAGGCGTTACTTTGCTGGGACCTGTTGTTGTCGTAGCACTTCTTTCTGGAGAAAATATTAAACGGATTGCGCGGGATTTGCTTAATACAGCACTGGGATTCGGTATTTTTCTTTCCCTGTATTTATTATTCAATCTCGCCATAACGGGGACGCCCTACCCAAATACTTTTTATGCGAAACAAGCGGAGTATGCGCTCTTGCGTGAGCTTGTTCCCCTTTGGACGCGTTTTCTGGCAGAGGTACAACTCCCGTTAATTGGTGCTGGGGCATTGCTTTTGCCTGGCGTACTCTTTTTTTTCTGGCGCGCGCTCCGTCGCCGTGATATTGGCATTCTCGTTGGCGGAATTTGGTTCTTAGGCTACGCAGCGATTTATGCATGGAAACTCCCCGTCACCTACCAGCATGGACGCTATATGATGCCCACCATGCCAATCTTCTTCCTTTGGGGATTGGGAGGTACGCTTCAGCTTTTGGCGGATGCTCATCTCACGCATTGGCGGAAAATGGGCGCATTCGCATGGAGAACCGCTCTTGTATTGATCTGGTTTGCTTTCTATATACTTGGTGCCAAATCCTATGCAGAAGATGTCGCCTTCATCGAGAGCGAGATAGTTGCTACCGCTTATTGGGTTGCGGAGAATATTCCCCCCGACGCATTAATTGCCGCGCATGATATTGGTGCATTAGGTTATTTTGCTGGGCGTGAGTTGGTCGATCTGGCAGGACTGGTGTCTCCAGATGTAATCGAGTTTATGCGCAATGAAGAAGAACTTATCCTTTATTTAGATGAGCGTGATGTTGATTATTTAGTTATTTTCCCGTCTTGGTATGAAACCCTATCAGAAGGACTATTTCTTGTGTATAATACTGAGGGTCGCTTTGCTCCAATAATTGGCGGAGAAAATATGATAATTTATCAATGGGCGCGTTAAAGCTTTTGCAACTTTTCGATAATGCTTCACTGAAAATCTTGTGCTATACTCGATAAAAATATCAGAGATAAGAGAGAATCATGGAAAAAATTAAATTAGTCGTTGTTGATGACCACCCTTTATTCCGTCAGGGAGTTGTGGATGCGTTATCCTTAGAGCCAGATATGACGGTGATAGGTCAGGCATCTAGCGGGGAAGAAGCATTGGAAATGATTCAGGCTCTTGCTCCTGACGTTGCAGTTCTTGATGTCAACTTGCCGGGTATGAATGGGCAACAAATCACGCATCGCGTTGTGCAGAAAAAACTTAAGACACGTATTTTATTGTTAACGGGATATGACGATCTTGAGCAAGCTTTGCATGCAGCTCTTGCTGGTGCAGCTGCTTACTGTGCAAAAGAAATTGGTCCGAAGCGTCTGATTGAAAGTATCCGAGAAATCTATCAAGGAAAATATGTTGTTGCCGAGCAAGTTTTTTCTCGCGAAGAATTGGATGTCTGGATTAAAAGCCATATGGCAGATATCAATCGTACCTATAGCGAGCCAGGAACACCTTTTCACCCTCTCTCAAAGAGAGAAATGGAAGTTCTTTCTTGCGTTGTTCGTGGTATGAGCAATAAAGAGATCGCGCTTTTGTTGGGAATTAGTCATCAAACAGTCAAAAATCATGTTACTGCTATTTTGAGAAAATTTGGTGTTGAAGATCGTACCCAAGCTGTTGTTTATGCTTTAAAACGCGGTTGGGTTCAATTGCACGATGATGAGCAGGATGCCTAGGAGAAAGTTAGTATGGTTCTATCTCAAACCAATCCAGATTTACAAGAAAGTCAAATACTTGATATTCAATCTGAATTAGATGAAACAGAGGGATCATTAAGGGAAATAACTTTAATGATTGAACAAAGTCAAGATGAAGTGGGGAAACTGACTCAACGTAACGCTGCAATTACAAGTCATTTACAACAAATACAAACGGATTCATCTTCAATGTCTGTTGAAGAAATTCGTATGGCTTATGATTCTGCCTTAGATGTACAGCAGCGCCTTCTTGTGATGAGAGGGCAGTTAGATAAACTGCAGAATGACCAGGCCCATTTCGAGCGTTATAAAACGCTCTTGAAGCAGGCGAGTGGTGCAGGGAGTCAAGAATCCTCTCAAGTAGGTAATAGCAAACGAATCGAATCGACAAATATTGAGATGATTGTTAATGCGCAAGAGTCTGAACGCCAGCGCTTATCTCGACAAATGCACGATGGCCCAGCGCAAGCCTTGTCTAATTTTATTCTGCAGGCTGAAATTGCAATGCGACTCTTATCTGTTGATGTTGATCAAGCAAAAGAGGAACTAAACAGTCTGAAGGCTTCTGCAATGCGCACATTCCAAAAAGTTCGCAACTTTATTTTTGAACTTCGCCCAATGATGCTTGATGATTTGGGACTCATCCCAACTATCCGCCGCTATGCAGAAACATTTAAGGAACAATCAGGAATTGAGATGAATCTTCTCGTCTCAGGAACAGAGAGAAGATTAGAGCCGTATCTTGAGGTAATGGTATTCCGTGCTTTGCAAGAGCTTATGGGGAATGTGTCTCGACATAGCCACGCTACGATTGTAAAAGTCTATGTTGATGTGGGGGATAGTCTTATAAAAGTGAGTGTTGATGATAATGGCAAAGGATTTGATGTTGACATGGTCAACGAGGGGAATAGTTTGGGATTGAAACTTATCCGAGATCGTGTTGAAATGTTAGGAGGAAATTTTGACGTGGAGAGTTCTGCGGGAAAGGGTGCGCGAATCGTTTTTTCTGTTCCAGCAGAAAATTAATCAGCTTACATAACTGTAAGTATAAATAGCTCTGTCACTCTTGTATTTTTTAACAAGATGCTTATAATGTAGTCATCTTCAATGAGTTTGAGGAAATCATCCAAAAAAGGAGGTGCTTTAACATGTTGTTCTCCCCGAAAGAGAAAGGCCAAGGTCTGGTAGAGTATGCGTTGATTCTTGTTTTGGTAGCCGTTGTTGTTCTTGCTGTATTGTTAATCCTCGGCCCGATCATTGGTAATGTTTTCAGTACTGTCAATAGTTCGCTTGTATAGTACGTAAAATTTCAGTATGTAACAATGTAAAAAAGGTGGGATGCCGTCGTTTAGACAGCATCCCACCTTTTTCCTATAAATTTATGTGATTTTCCTGCTATAATTCGTTTGTTCATTTTAATATTCTGGATATTTGACGAAAGTGTTTGAGTGAAAAGAGGAGTTAATTATGCGTCGTGGAAGAATTTTTATCTACTTGGCACTGATCCTGTTGGTAGCCCTTGCTGGAGCGTTTTTGTTTTTGCGGAGCCGAGCTACCCCAGAAGAGACAGCTGCGCCTGCTCCTGCTTTGGTTGATATTGTTATAGCCCAGCAAAATATCCCGCAGGGGGCTGAAATTACCGAAGATGTTTTGGGTAAAATATCTTTACCAGAAGGGACGGATTTTGGGGTCATGTTTAGGTATGACCAAAGAAATGAGCAAATTGTTGGTAAAATAGCTAAATATCCGATTGAGCAGGGTGTGGTAATCACACAGCCAATGATTGGTAATTCTGGAGATATCGCATCAACTGGACCTGAATGGGCAAACTTAATCTCTCCTGGGATGACAGCGATTTCTATACCAACATCTCGGCTGTCGTCCGTAGCTTACGGCGTTGCCGATGGTGCGCATGTAAACGTTATTGCTTGTTTTCTCTTTGTTGATATTGATTCTGGTTTCCAATCTAAATTACCGAACAGGACAGCTTTTGTCTCCCAGTCGGGCGTTCCTCCAGAAGGTGCTCCTAGTTTATCTGCGAGTGTAAGCGCAGGGCAAACAGGTGAAGCATCTGGAGCAGCCCAAGGGCGTGCGGAGCTTGATCCTACTTTCCAGCAGCCGATTTATATCGTTCCTTCAGAAGAGCAGCGCCCACGCCCTGTCTGTCAAACCATCTTCCAAGATGTCACTGTATTAAAACTGGGAGATTTCCCTGTAGATGGTCAGCAAGCGACTACGACCACGGACGAAGATGCTCCACCTCCAGCTCCAGGCGAGGAGACTAGCGAAACAACTGCTGCTCCTGATGTCGTTACTCTAATCGTTTCTCCTCAGGATGCAACTTCCTTGACCTATATGCTATTTGGGGGAGCAAAATTGACATTGACTTTGCGAGGCGCAAGCGATATATCTAGAGTAGAAACAGAAGCTGCAACCTTGCAATTTCTTCTTAGCCAATACGCAATCCCTGTCCCTGCAAAACTTCCATATGGGGCTGAACCGCGAATTGATTCATTGTTGGAGCCTGTTTTAGAAAATGATGCTAATCCAAATGGCCAATAATACGGTAAAGAATCTTTAGATGCGAAGGTGAGATTAGTCGAGTCGCGGAGACCGCATGGCAACCAATAATAAATTTAGAGTGCTAATTGTTGATGATGTAGCAGAAACAAGAGAAAATGTTCGGAAACTTCTTCAGTTTGAATCAGACGTCGATGTTGTTGGTGTAGCGCGCACAGGTCGAGAGGCAATCGAAATTGCGCGCGAGATTGAGCCAGACGTCATTTTGATGGATATTAATATGCCTGATATGGATGGCATTGCCGCTACAGAGGCCATACGTCAGAAAAGTCACTTTGTTCAAGTCGTAATTTTGTCTGTACAAGGCGATCAAAATTATATGCGACGCGCTATGTTGGCTGGAGCTCGAGACTTTCTTACCAAGCCGCCTATGGGCGATGAGCTTATTTCTGCCATTCGTCGAGCAGGGACAATGGCGCATCAAGAGCGTGCAAAAGGCGGGACAACCTCAGCTGTAACAAGCAGTGGATTACCGTCAGTTCCTACCCTTTCTTCGTCTCAAGGAAAAATAATTACTGTATATTCTGGAAAGGGTGGTACAGGGTGTACGACTTTAGCGGTCAATCTTGGCGTTGCACTTCATAATGAGGAAACTCGTTCGGTAATTGTGGATGGAAACCTTCAGTATGGTGATGTTGCTGTATTTATCAATGAACAAGGAAAAAATACTATTTTAGACTTAGCTACTATAGCTGACGAACTAGATCCTGAAATAGTAGGAGACGTTATGGTTAAACATGGCGCCTCAGGTGTGCATGTTCTAGCCGCCCCATCGCGTCCTGAGCAAGCAGAGGCTGTATCGGGTGAGTGTTTTTTAAAAATTTTGCAGTATCTCCGCCGTTTATACGCTTATGTAATTGTTGATACCCCATCATTACTTACGGATGTTGTTCTGGCTTCAGTTGATGAAAGCGATGTTGTTGTATTGATCTCGACACAAGATATTCCCGCAATCAAAAACACAAGATTGTTTCTTGATTTGGTGTCATCCTTGGGTGTCGATCGAAATCGTATTATTCTTACCATAAATCGTTACGATAAACGTATTGGTATTACACCCGAGAAAATAAGCGAAAATCTCAAGGTTGATGCGGCAGCAATAATCCCTCTTGATGAGCGTGTCGTTATACCATCAGTTAATCGAGGAGTTCCTTTTATCCTAGGGAATAAGGCACAGCCATCTAGCCGGGGAATTCTTTCTCTGGCAGAGAATGTTCGTACACGTATTCTTTCTATTGAAATGGAAGATGAGGCATAGGCAAGGTAATCTGGAGATAATTAATAATGTCGTTGCTAAAAAGAATTGAACAAGGGCAAAATTCTTCCTCGGAAAAAAAAGCACTTGGGGAACAAAAAGTTGAGGGAGCCTCGCGCTTAGGATCGTTGCAAGCGAGGAGAGCAAATGCGCCTAACACAACCCCACAATCAGGAACGTATTACGATTTAAAAACTCGTGTCCAAAACAAATTGCTTGCAGAGATTGATCCTTCTACAGACATCTCGCAGACGGAAGAGGTTCGTCGCTCTATTCAAGATTTATTTGAGCAAATTTTAGCTGAAGAAAATATTGTTCTTTCTAGACCAGAAAGGCATCGTCTTTTTGAGCAAATTACAGCTGAAATTTTGGGGTTTGGCCCTTTAGAGTCTCTTTTAGGTGATGATAGCCTCACAGAGATTATGGTTAACGGTGCAAAAAATATTTATA
Source organism: Anaerolineae bacterium (assembly GCA_018645405.1). Lineage (GTDB taxonomy): Bacteria > Chloroflexota > Anaerolineae > Anaerolineales > Villigracilaceae > Desulfolinea. The sequence goes on from JABGOQ010000072.1 coordinate 74,427, forward strand.
TTGAAAGAAAAGGGAGGTTGCATCGTGTGCCTGTAACCTTTGAGAGCGATGAGCATGTGATGCGTATTATCGACAGAATTGTTGCCCCTCTTGGGAGACGTATTGACGAGTCAAGTCCGTATGTGGATGCGCGTTTACCTGATGGTTCGCGTGTAAATGCTGTTGTCCCGCCGATTTCTCTTGTTGGGCCCACACTAACAATTCGTAAGTTTTCCAAGAATCCAATCACGATTGAGCAACTAATACAATTCGGCTCAATTACACCTGAGGCTTTGCAGTTTATGAAGGCTTGTGTTGAAGCTAGATTAAACGTTGTTATTTCTGGGGGAACTGGGTCTGGTAAGACCACACTACTAAATGTCATGTCGTCTTTTATTCCTGCAGATGAACGGATTTTGACGATTGAGAACGCAGCCGAAGTTCAGTTAAGGCAAGAGCATGTTGTTACCCTAGAATCTCGCCCTGCGAATATTGAAGGACGTGGAGAAATAACAATTCAACAATTAGTTGTTAATTCACTGCGTATGCGACCAGATCGTATCATTGTTGGAGAGATTCGTGATGAAGCAGCTTTGGATATGTTACAGGCTATGAACACAGGTCATGATGGCTCCATGACTACAGCTCACTCCAACAGCCCACGCGATACACTTTCGCGCCTTGAAACAATGACCTTGATGGCGGGTATGGATTTACCAGTCAGAGCGATTCGAGAACAAATCTCATCAGCGATTGATGTGGTGTGTCATCAGGCGCGTATGCGGGATGGGTCGCGACGCGTTACCTTTATTACTGAAGTTAGCGGAATGGAAGGGGATGTGATTACAACAACAGATATATTTGCGTTTGAGCAAACAGGCGTTGAAGAAGGAAAGGTAATAGGGAGGTTAAGACCTACTGGATTGCGCCCTAAATTTATGGACAAAATTGAGGCAACAGGTATTAATTTACCCCCGTCTATCTTTGGAATTGGCGAAAGAAGACGGTACTAGATTAGCAACAGAAATAGCGGAATCTACTAATGGATACTACTTTATTTTTTATTATTGCGGCAGTTCTTTTGTTTGTGTTGCTTATAGCGGGAATTGTCTTGTCTTCAAACAGCGAACGGAATTTAGTTGAAGACAGGCTGGGGCGCTACATAGAAGAAGACGGGCAAGATCCAAGCGCAGACGATGAAACGTCTTTTATGACAGAGTGGGTAAATCGGCGTGTTGAAAAATCTTCAAGGGGGGATAAAGTCAAGAGAGCTCTTGCGCGAGCTGATTTGAAATTCAAAGTGGCTGAATACTACGCAGTAGTAATCATGGCTGTGACTGTGTTATCTCTTCTAGCTGGATTCTTGGGCGGAAGAAGTATTATTTCATTTGGCATAGGTGCGGTTGTTGGTGGGATAATTCCAAATACGTATGTGCGTAGTCAGCAGAGAAAAAGGCTTAAGGAATTTGACAACCAATTACCAGATATGATTAACCTAATGGTAAATGGTTTACGAGCTGGATATTCTACCATGCAGGCAATGGAGGCTGTCAGTAAAGAGCTTCCCGCACCTATTTCTGATGAGTTTCGTCGGGTTGTCCAAGAGATGCAACTAGGTGTTCCTATGGGAAGGGCACTGGATAATCTCTTGCGCCGTATTCCTAGTGAAGATTTAGATTTTATGATTACAGCGATTAATGTTCAGCGGGAAGTTGGCGGCAACCTTGCTGAGATTCTTGATACCATTTCATTTACGATTCGCGAACGTATTCGTATCAAAGGTGAGATTCAGGTTTTAACATCGCAGGTAAGACAATCTGCAAAGATACTTTCCTTGGTTCCAGTTTTCTTATCTGTTTATCTTTGGTTTGCAAATAACAAGTATATGAGAAATCTTTTCCTAAGGGGAAACACTTGTGGTTTTGGTGTTCTTGGAGCAGGGCTTGTTTTGATTATATTAGGGTATATAGTTATGATGAAAATAGCGGATATCGAGGTGTAGTATGGAGAATATTCCTTGGGCATGGATAATAATAGGTTTTATTGTCGTTGGTGGCGTTATTGCTTTAGTTGTTGCTGGGCAACGAGAGGCATCTTCTGAAGAAGATGATTTGCTCGCCTCGCGCTTGGTTGAATTTAGTGAGCGAGGTGAGGTAGCATCTCTTGAGGAAATTGAACTTTCCCAGCCTTTTCGTGAGCGTGTTATTTTACCTATCCTCTTGCGTGTCGGAGAATTATCGGCGCGGTTCACTCCACAACACCTGATAGAAGATACAGAACTGAAAATTGAGTTAGCAGGGAATCCAATCCGTGCGGGCGCATCAACCTTTTTGGCTTCTCGTTTTGTAATTGCTGGTGTTTTAGGTTCTTTTTTAACTATTATATTTACATTTGCTCCTCAATCTGGGACAATGGAGAATATTAACCCTTATATTGTTGTTCCCTTATTTACTGTTATTGGGTTTTTCTTTCCACAACTTTGGTTGCAGAGCAAAATTGACCGGCGTCAAAAAGAAATTCAGAAGGCTATGCCAGATGCTCTTGATTTGTTGACTATTTGCGTTGAAGCTGGCTTGGGTTTTGACGCTGCTATGTCAAAGGTAAGTGAAAAATGGGATAATGAACTCTCCCTTTCTTTCGCAAGAGCGATTAGAGAGGTGCAGCTTGGTAAATTAAGACGAGATGCTCTTAAAGATATGTCCGACCGAATTGGTATTGCTGAGATGACCAGTTTTATTGCCGCTGTGATTCAAAGTGAACAATTGGGTGTGAGTATGGCAAAAGTCTTGCGCATTCAATCTGAGCAGATGCGGATTAAGCGCCGTCAAAGAGCAGAGGAAGAGGCGCATAAGGCTCCTGTAAAGATGATTATCCCAATGGCATTTCTTACATTTCCATCTATTTTTATTGTCTTATTGGCACCGGCAGCTTTTAGTATGATGGAAAATTTTGTGGGACAAGGAATAGGTGGCTAATAGCCTTGAACAACTCTTGGCGTACAAAATATCCTCTTTATCGTTTGTTTTGGGCAGGTATAGATTTGTTATACCCACCTCTTTGTGGGGGATGTGCTAAAAGTGGGGCGAGGTGGTGTGAAGACTGCAAAAAAAATGTTGTGCCAATTCCTGATCTAAAATGTGAAATTTGTGGTTTGGCTCAACTGAAAGAAGGGATTTGTTTGTCTTGTCAAAAGGCACTCCCCGCCTTTCAAAGTTCGCAATCTTGGGTGGTTTTTGAAGGACCAATTCGCAAGGCTTTACATCGTATTAAATATCGTCAGGATTTAGGTTTGGGTGATGCTCTTGCAGCAGAAATGCTGGATTATGTTAATAATTTGAATTGGCATATTGATATGGTAATCCCTGTACCTTTGGAAAAAAAACGTTTCAAAGAACGCGGATATAATCAGGTTGGGTTAATCGCTCGTCCACTGGCTCTTGCTAAAAACTGGAACTATGCTCCTCGCTCCCTCAAACGAGCAAAGGAAACGGTTTCGCAGGTAGGGCTTTCAGCGGATGAGCGCAAAAAAAATGTGCATAGCGCCTTTGTTGCAGATAGTAGAAAAGTTGCTGGAAAATCTATTTTGGTTGTAGGTGATGTTTCCACAACGGGGCAACCCTAAATTCATGTGCGAAGGCGCTGATGAAAGGCGGTGCTCGTGAGGTTTATGCCCTCTCTCTTGCCAGAGCATTGCCGCGTCATGGTCTTAAGACCGTCTGAATCCATTCTAAATTAGGAGGAACGATGACACACGAAGTGCAAGTTTTCGGAAAAAATATGGAAGTGACTGATAATATTCATGACTATGTTTCCGACAAGGCAAATAATCTAGACCGTTATCTTAAGGAAATCGAAAATACTCGTGTAGACCTTTCTTATGTCAAAACTGCACGTAGCGCGGCAGATCGTCAGGTTGCGCAAATTACTGTTCGGGGACCTCGTATTCTTTTGCGAACAGAGGAAAGAGCAGATGATATTTTGGCAGCATTTGATACCGCCATGAATAAAATGAAGCGTCAGATTGAGCGCTTTATAGGTAAACGAAAACGGGGCAGAAGAGGTGATGGGCGATCTGCGGCAGAGGTAGCTCCTTCTTCAGTTAAAGAAAATATTGAAGATGATGAGATAACCATTGCCCGTCATAAAAGATTCACTGTCTATCCGATGCTGGTAGAGGAAGCCTTTGAACAGATGCAATTGCTGGAACATGATAATTTCTTTATCTTTTACAATGGTGAGACGGATGCGATAAACGTTCTTTACAGACGCCGCGATGGGAGCTACGGACTCATTGAACCAGAAATTGCCTGAACTAGAAGAGCTTGTTTAATTAAACGAACAGAAACTGACTCGAATTTTCGAGTCAGTTTCTGTCTAAAGTGAATGATGAAAAAAACTAACTTTGAAAAGAACTTAAAAGAGAACGATTCTGCTTTTGACAGCAAAACTATTGAAGAAGCCGCAAAAAATATTCTTCTCGCTGTTGGTGAAGATCCCAACCGAGAAGGTTTGCGCCGCACTCCACTTAGAGTTGCGCAGGCGTACGACGAGCTTCTTGCGGGCTATAACACAGACCCAGAAAAAATCATCAACGGCGCCCTCTTTCATGTTGAATACGATGAAATGGTACTTGTTCGGGATATTGAGTTTTACAGCCTTTGTGAACACCATATGCTGCCTGTTATGGGGCGTGCTCATGTTGCTTATATTCCCAACGGAAAAGTGCTTGGCCTCTCAAAAATTCCCCGTATCGTGGATATGTTTGCCCGCCGCCTTCAGGTACAAGAACGAATGACGCGCGAGATTGCCGATTTCATTCAAGATTTGCTCAAACCGCAAGGTGTGGCGGTTGTTGTTGAAGGTTTGCATCTGTGTATGATGATGCGCGGCATCAAGCAGCATACCGCTCGCATGACAACCTCTGCTATGCGCGGCGCATTTCTGGCAAATTTGGCAACCCGCCAGGAATTTTTGGATAATATTTCTCGTGGCGCATCTGCGTTGCGAGTATAAATGAAATAAGGGATTCAGCCTTATGGGGGATAAAAAACCGCTTCGCACGTGGACGTAGGCTGGATTCCCTAAGGACGTTCGATCTCTACCCCAACTTTTTCTACAAAATCCATCGCCTCTGGCTTCTCTACGCGGACGAGCGTTTTTTTAACCCCAACTTCTCGCAAGCATAATTTAGCAATATCCTCTGCTAAGGCTTCTACCGTTAAACGCTGAGCCTTCTCAGCATGCGTACGTATCTTTTGTGAAAGAGTATCGTAATTAATACAATCTTTAATCGAATCAGATTGAGCAGCTTGACGAATATCAGTATAGAGGATGATATTGATCAAAATATCTTGTGGTATTTCTCGTTCATGTGCATAGACACCAATAATGCCGTGAGCGCGTAGATTTCTAATGAGTATTTTATCCATTTAAAAACTTCTTATGTGAATTGCTCTAAGTTTAGCTCTTTTGCTATTAGCAGTAGTTATGATAAAGCAGGAAATAGACTTTATGAACCGCGCACTATTTTACCAATGATATGAAGAATGGGGAAATAATTCAGAGCAGGAGATTTCCACAGAAAACAGCCTAAGCAAGGGGGGAATCTTGGTTTGAAAATTTTAAGGTTGAAATTACCTTTATCCCCTTGTTCTGACCTTGCAAATATGTTAGAATTTTCGCCCATTGACCCTTATATATATGGGGGATACATATAGTATTCGGCATATATGGCGTAAAACAAATGTTCTTGCGAAAGGAGAGTGCTTTTTATGCGTTGCCCTTATTGTCAATATAAATCATCAAAAGTTGTAGATACTTCTCACGATAGTCAGGGAAATATCCGTCGTCGTCGCGAATGCCTTAGTTGTGAACAACGCTTTAGTAGTTATGAGCGTCCGATTTTAGCAACCCCGCTCATTGTTAAGCAGGATGACTCTCGAGAAAACTTTGACTATGAAAAACTGAAGCGCGGAATCAGTATTTCGTGCGCCAAACGTCCCGTCTCTGCGGCAGATATAGAGAGATTGGTTGGGCAAGTGGAGACAGAATTGCAGAAAATGGGGAAATCAGAAGTTTCATCCCGAATAATTGGTGACAAAGTGATCGAGGGGCTAAAAGAACTTGATCAGGTAGCCTATATACGTTATGCCATCGTCTATTTAGAGATGGATAACCTGCACGTTCTTCGAGCAGAAATCGACGGCCTCTTAGAGTAAGCAAAAAAAAGCCCTTCTATGGTATTTGGGGGCAATATATAAATTTCACACTACATTTTATAAGTAAATTAGGAGAAACGATATGAGCACCAAGAAAGCCACTGTTGCCAAAAAACAAGGATTATTGCCCACACCGCCCATCCCAAAAGATTTACCCGATATTGACCTGACAGATAACTCACGTCAGGTATTAGAGCGTCGTTATTTACGCCGTGGTGAAGCTGGCAACCCGATTGAAACCATCCCTGAGATGTTCTGGCGTGTTGCTTATCATGTTGCCAAAGCCGAAGAAAAATGGGGCAATGACGTCATTGAGCGTGCCCGTGAGTTTTATCATTTATTGGTTAGTAAAAAATTCTTTCCCAACTCCCCAACATTTACTGGTGCTGGTACTCCGCTTGGGCAATTAGCCGCATGTTTCGTTCTCCCCGTAAACGATGATATGGGGAAAGATGCAGCGGGGATTTTCCAATCTCTGCGAGATGCTGCCCTGATTCAGCAGACAGGTGGTGGGAACGGTTTCTCTTTTTCGCGTTTACGCCCGAAGGGGACGCTAGTCAACTCCTCTGCTGGGCAAGCGACGGGGCCTGTGGGCTTCCTTCGCGTCTATGATCATGCTTTTGGCGAAATTGCTCAGGGTGGCACAAGACGTGGTGCCAATATGGGCGTCCTTCGCGTGGATCATCCAGATATCGAAGATTTTATTTCTTGCAAAACAAATGAGAACCAAATTACAAATTTCAATATCTCTGTTGGCATCACCGATAATTTTATGCAAGCTGTTGAAAAGGGTGAAAAATGGGCCTTACGCTTCCCCGATGTTCTTTCACCGAAGTATCGTGGTTTTAAGGGGACGCTGGAGCAAGCCGAAGATGCAGGCATCCCAATTCGGATTTATGAAAAAGTTGATGCACGCGAGCTTTACGAGAAAATTGTGAAACAAGCGCACCATAATGGGGAGCCAGGAATGCTCTTCCTCGACGCAGCGAATCGCGATAATCCCGTTCCGCATTTATACGCGCTTGAGTCGACAAACCCGTGTGGCGAGCAATGGCTTGGGCCTTACGAATCTTGTTGCCTTGGCTCTATCAATCTTGCCGAGCATTACGCGCCCGATGGCGAAGTGGATTGGGAAGAAATCCGCAAGAGCACGGTTCTCGCCACTTATTTCCTCGATGATGTTGTGGATGTCAATGCTTACGTCCCCGCCGTGCCACAGCTCCTGGATGCGGCTCAGAGTGCACGCCGAATTGGTTTGGGCATTATGGGGCTGGCAGATATTATGTATCACGTTGGGGCGCGGTATGGTTCGAGTGAGGGGCAGCAGTTTGGGGCGCAGATAATGGAGTTTGTACGGTATCACGCCATGGAAACGAGCGTTGCGATGGCGAAAGATCGTGCGCCATTCCCCGCAATTGATGACAGTATTTATGATCCCGCTAACCTGACTTGGCAGAAACCAGAATCCGTTGTGGCGTATACCAAAAATTGGGGACGCCCGGATGTGGACTGGGATTCCCTTGTGGATGGAATCCGAGCGCATGGAATCCGAAACGCTGCCCAAACGACGGTTGCGCCCACCGGGACAATTGCCACCGTTGCCGGATGCGAGGGATATGGCTGTGAGCCAACTTTTGCGCTCGCCTACATCCGCCACGTTGATGATAATGGCACCGATTTGCAATTAACCTACGCCAGCCCCCGCTTTGATGCGGCACTCTCTGCCGCTGGTTTGGAAGGCGAAGCCAGACAGGAGATTTTCGAGCAAGTGATGGAAAAAGGGTCCTGCCAAGATGTGACCGATGTGCCTGCAATAATTCGGGATACTTTTGTTGTCTCCGAAGATATTACAGCTGATGAACACGTACGGATGCAATCTGCGTTGCAAGCCTTTGTAGATAATTCTCTCTCGAAAACGGTCAACTTCCCCGCGACCGCAACAGAAGAAGATGTCTCGAAAGCCTATAAATTGGCATGGGAATTGGGATGCAAAGGCATCACCGTTTACGTGACCGGCTCGCGCGATGCGGTTGTGCTGGAAACCAAAGCCACCGCCAAAAAGAAAGAACCCACCGATATGGCTTCGCTGAAACCGCTCTGGCGTGAAAGCAAAAAACCGCGCCCGCGCGCGTTATTGGGATGGACCTATAACGTTGAAACGCCCCTAGGGAAAGCCTTTGTGACTGTCAATGAAAATGGCGGTAGACAACCTTTTGAAGTCTTTGTAAATACATCCAAAGCTGGCTCTGAGACCGCTGCCGTTTCAGAAGCAATTGGACGTATGATTTCGTATATCTTGCGTTTGGCATCGCCTGTTTCGCCGCGCGACCGCATCAAAGAGATTGTCCGCCAACTCGGCGGGATCGGAGGCGGTCGTTCGCTGGGATTTGGCGCAAAACGCGTCCGTTCTTTGCCAGATGGTGTTGGGCAGGTTTTGGCTGAATATCTTCGTGAAGCCGATGAGAATCTCAGCGAATGGTTGCCCCCTGTAGAAGACACCGCTCCCAGCAATGGCGGGCTTGAAGTTCCCCAAATGCCGCGTATCGGTGATCTCTGCCCCGAATGTGGTGAAGCGGCTGTCGTGAACGAAGAAGGCTGCCGCAAATGCTATGCCTGTGCTTTTAGTGAGTGTTAAGGCTTCGGTTTGAAAGTTTGAAGGTTTAAAGTTGAAGGAGGCTCTTGGATAAAAGCCTCCTTTTTTCTTTATACTGGTATCGCTTATAGTGATTCTTCTCCATCCACAATATATTGACCTTGCTCTTTCCCTATTTTATGAAACAATCTATCCTCACCGACCAGTAAGCTCAATCTGCTAATCTACACAGATTTCTTCTTTAGACCCGAAGGATACAGATTCATGCTCACCAGGCAATAGCGTAATTGTATGCATCTTGGGCGTTGTAAGCGTTCTCGCATCAGGACTCTCATTACATTTTTCCTCTATATCCACGCTAACACAATAAGTACCCGCAGCTAATTCTGTGAATGAGTAATTGATGTTAGGCGAAGATAAATTGAATGCTGTTGAGGTAATGTCCTTAAACCCGGATGAATTACAACTTCCTAAGCCAAGCGAAATGGGTATGCCTGCCAAAGACGATTCTATAGAATCTATGCCATCTCCATTGGCATCATCCCAAACTTTCCCCGATATACTTGCTGGCATTGGTGTAATAGTTATGGTTATTGTTGGTGTTCTTGTAGCAGTAGGGCTGGGTGTGAAAGTCGGAGTTATCGTAGGTGGTTCTATAATTGGTGGTGGCTCCAGAAAGGGCGTGGAGGTCAGTGTCGGAGGGTCAGGAAGCAGCGTATTTGGTGCGTTAGTTCTGGTTGACGGAACTATTGGGGGGCGCGAACCAGGATCCCAAGTGCTGAAAAGATAAACCCCAAACAAAACGACAATACATATAAGCGGGATCAGGAGTCCTCCAATTATTAAGGACAATTTGGGCTTGGCTTTTGGTAGAGCAGGTTTCGAAGGCGTAGCGCTTTGCTGAGTTCCCTTCCCCTTTTGCGACGCTGCAATTAATTGTGGATCTTGAAGCAGGATATTATGCTTATCCCCTTCAAAATGCAGCCCTTTAATCCCGGCCTCCCATAATTTCGGGTTGTTGTTTAGTGCCTGAGCCTTGAGTTCATACGATAAATGATAGGGAATATCAATAATAAATTTTCCTGAACTTATTCCTACGATTTTAGCAGGGTCTAGAGATATGCCCAGAATACCATTCAATAATAAGAATAATTTCTGTTTTTCTTTCTCTGCTTGATCGCCTTCCTGAACCTTGTCCACACTAAGCTCAGCTCGGCGGATACTTGGGAGAACCGGCTTGATTTTTTTCTTTTCTACCTGCGGATTCCGGTGAAACAATCCACTGATTCCGTTTTATGTCGTCCACTTTAG
>JABGOQ010000021.1 GCA_018645405.1 Anaerolineae bacterium
GAAGTCTCTCTTAGAAATATGAGTTTTTGTCTAATGGGGTATGACGCATCACACTCAGCCATGCTGGGTTTACATCAAGGAAGCGACCATCTTCATCCAGTGATTGATACGATAAGGGGGCATTTTCATAAAGTACTCGGTATTTTTCTTCGCTATCCCGTAGTGCCTCCATTGCCTGCAGGCGAATTCGTTCACTAGATATTAGACGCTGTCTGGAAAAGTTGATGCCGATTATCCCCAAAAGCCATAGCAACCCGTACCCTCCTACTATAGAAATATTTTGAGAGTGCTCTATTGCCATTAAAGACTCCATGGGAACATCCACACTGATCCCACCGCGTACATCTCCAATTTTGTAACCCTGGGCAGCGTGGCATTTCAAACAATTCTCTTCTGTGATCAGAGGCCGCATCAGGCGCATAAATATTTCTCCATCAAATTCCTCAATTGAACTGAACTCGGTTTCGCCAAGCTCGAAAGCCTGGAGAGCTTTCGTTTCCCAATCATCGGCAGCATTTTCAGGGCGAATTGGATTGAGGCTAGTGATATGCCCCCTCACACCTCGTTTATCCCCTCCTAATTCATGTACTTGCCTCGTCATATAGGCCGGATTGATCAAGGTCAGCAATCTGCCCGAGGGTGTGATGATCTCGCGTTCTTCTATATCCACCAGATAGAGATTTGGCTGTGTCTTTTCCGTGACGGGTACATAAACCCCGCCATGGCTTGCGTTCCAGCTTCGATAAATAATATCCTTCTCATACGTGGAACGGGCTTGAATGCGCGCCGTTTCCAGGGTATAGAGATTTATTTGGGTCAGATTCCACCCCATCAAAATGAAAATAGTCACTGTCCAGATAAGTGACAAGACCAAAATATATCTATTCCAATTTGGATGACGCTTAATAATTTCTTTCTCCATATTAGGTTTTGTCTTTTCGGCCTTCTTTCCCTTATTTTTCTCAGTCATTTTTTCCATCTGGTGTTCTAGAATCTGAGATCCTGTCTCTTAGTCATTATCCACAGGCAGATCAAGATAAAAATGCGTGGGTTGCCCTTCTTCGCTTTCAAAGGTCAATTCGCCTTCTGTGAGAGGCACAGCTGGCACTTCTTACCTACTTAAAAACCAATTCTGATACTTGATATATATCATATTTTTCTGATATTCAGGAATTGTTTTTCAAATGCTGCCCATATTTTAGGTAGCATTTGTTTGACGCATCTTTGTCAACTAGCCATAATTGACCGATTTTGATACCTGCGACATTGCTTGCACGAAGCAAGCGACGAAGGTACTGCAAGCTATAGCTGCTGTATGAAGCAGCCACTTGCACAGATATGTGGTTGTCTAGAACTTGGGGAGATACTGCTTGGTTATAAAGAAAACATCCCGAACTCACCTTAGGGCGACGGGCAATTCCTCTAATTTACTTCGCTGCTCAAATCGCAGCATTTCGAGAAATTGCTCTACACCGAGCTGGTTGGTTCGAGATGGATCCTATTTGGTGCCCAGCTAAAAATCGTCTTTTCGGGCGTTTTTTTGTCTTGACTTTAGGGTCAATTCACAGGGCGTCTTGTGTACTTTTTTCGCTTTATTATTGCTAAAACAGGAAGTTGTATAGCTTCGGATTCGAGCCCCTGTGGGGGCACAAGCAAAAAGTCGCTAATAATTAGCGGCTTTTTTGTTTAAAAGAATCTTGAACTAAAAAAGATAAGGGTTTAGAAAAAAAGTTGTCACAATATGATATTGGGGATATTAAAAACTTGTCTTTTATCCTCAAATAAGGCAGAATTCAGAAGATGAAAATTTTAGCAGTCAGTGACGAAGTTGTAAATCGCCTTTATACCCTAGCCGCAAATCATCATTTTGGCGATGTTGATTTGCTCATAGGCTGTGGAGATTTACCCTATGAGTATTTAGAATATCTCCTCACCATTGCTCACCTGCCGCTTTATTATGTACCTGGAAATCACGATCCCGAATATCAGGAATTCGTAAGCGATTCCAAAGCAGAAGGGGGCATTAATCTCGACCTAAAAACTGCGCGGGTTGGCAATCTGCTCATCGCCGGGATTGGTGGCAGCATCCGCTATAGGCCAGATGGAGTCAACCAGTATACGCAAGCCCAAATCCACGTGCGAATCCTGAAACTCATCCCAAAATTGATTTACAACCGTCTACGTTATGGGCGTGCGCTAGATATCCTCATCACCCATTCCCCTCCTTTTGGCATCCATGATAACAATTCTCAGGCGCATCAAGGGCTAAAAGCACTCAATCTTTTAATCCGGTGGGCAAAACCACGCTACCACCTTCATGGACATACTCATTTCTATAGACAAAATTTAGAATCTGCCTCCACGCAAGTTGGCGGAACAATAGTAATGAATATCCACCCTTACAAAATAATCGAGGTTGATAACGCCTGATTCCCTCTCTAAGCAATCTATAAGTTGAAGCCTAGCTTAAAAAACAATTCCCTGCTCATTTGAAAATGAGCAGGGAATTCATCATTAAAAAGAAAGGTAGGCTATCGTATGGCCAACTCTGTCTCCGCGTCAAAGACGTGGACACTCTCCATATCTAAAGCGACTTGGATTTCATCACCAGCGTTATATTCTGAACGCGGATCAACGCGAGCAACGAAAGCAACATCACCGCTGACCAAGTGCAAGAAAATTTCATTACCCATCAATTCGGTTACATCCACTTTGGCAGGTGCCAATTCGGTTTTTGTATTTGGCGGGATAAAATCGGGGTTATGGATATTTTCGGGGCGGATGCCAAAAATGACATCTTTGCCAACATGACCTTCAAAGGTAGCAGTGCGACTTTCAGGCATAGCAACAGAGAAATTTTCGCCATCTACAAAAACCTTTGCGCCATCTTTGCGCAATTTAGCGGGGAAGAAATTCATTGAAGGAGATCCAATGAAGCCTGCCACGAAAAGGTTATCAGGGGTATCGTAAAGCGTTTGCGGGGTATCAATTTGCAACAAAGCACCCTTGTCAATAACGGCGATGCGTGTCGCCATTGTCATCGCTTCCACTTGATCGTGGGTGACATAGACAAAGGTGGTTGCTAATTTTTTATGCAGTTTGCTAATTTCTGCACGCATTTGCACGCGCAATTTCGCATCCAAATTTGAGAGCGGTTCATCAAAAAGGAAAACTTTGGGGTCACGGACAATCGCACGTCCTACTGCCACACGTTGACGTTGACCACCAGAAAGTTGACGTGGTTTCCGCTCGAGCAAATCTGTGATGCCAAGAATCTCAGCAGCTTCTTCAACGCGTTCTTTGATTTCCGCTTTTGGTGTTTTACGAAGTTTTAGACCAAAGGCAAGATTATCAAAGACAGAAAGATGCGGATAAAGCGCATAGGATTGGAAAACCATCGCAATATCGCGGTCTTTCGGTGCAACATCGTTGACTATGCGGTCACCAATGGAAATATCACCACTGGTAATTTCTTCTAATCCGGCCAATAGGCGCAAGGCGGTTGTTTTGCCGCACCCTGAGGGACCGACAAGGACGAGAAATTCCTTATCTTCCACATGGAAACTTGTGTCGCTAACAGCAGTCACGTCGCCAAATTGCTTGACAACATTCTTATACGTTACACTTGCCATAATACTTACCTCCAGTTTTTGAATATAGTGGCTTTATTATACTCTAAAAAATATTTAAACTGAGTACCGAATATCATTCCCTTCAGTATTTCTATAGGAAATAATAGATTTCATAGTTGCTAAATCAACATTTAAGGTGCAAAAACTCTCATCCTTTTGCCAAGAGAGATTCACTCCATTTTCAGATGATTCTAAAACCCTAAACTCTCCATCAAAGGCGGGATATTCATTTCTAAAACGGATTAATTTAAGCAGACGCTGAACGACCTCGCGCGTGACCTCCTGCTTGATCTCGTTTAAGGAATAGTTGTGCCGGTTAATATCTCTGCCCTCCCCACCCTTCTCTAAAATCTCAAAGTCATTTTCTCCTACCAATGCGCCCACATAATAAACCTGCGGCACACCTGGTGCGAAAAATTGGATTGCCCGCGCCGCGAGATAAGCATCATCATCCGCGCCGAGCATAGAGTAGTACGTGCCACGAATCTGATGCACGTCAAAGCCATCTTCATCGTGATATTTGGGGGCATGAATCAGGCTAAGATTTGAACCGCGTTCAAGGCAGGTATTCACCAAATTGCGCGCATCTTCACTTTTATATAGGTCATCCAAATCTGGCTTAATCGGCACGCCATCATGGCAATCGAGCATGGTAAATTGTTTTGCTGGGCGTTCGCGAAGATAGTCGCATAGGGCGATACTATTCTTATTCAGCAAAGCTTCTAAAACACGATAGGGCAAAATAAAATCATAAATCCAATGTCCCTTTTCAGACAATTTATTTTGAACACTATAATGAGCATGAACTTCAGGGAGTAATTCTATATTTAAAGAATGAGCAAGTTCTGTAATCCAATCTAAAAACTGATGGATTTCTGGCTCAACAAAGAAAAAGCTACTTCCTGCTACTTTATTGATATAGCCAACCGCATCCAAGCGCACAATTTTCACGCCATTTTTACTGAAGTTTTCAAAGAATTCGGTGAATAATTGGCGCGTTGCTTCTGAATTCACATCCAAATCAATTTGCTCGGAGGGGGTCACTTTGCCAAAAGTTGTCCATACACGTACTTTTTCTCCAGCTTCGCCAACTTCAAAATCTGAATAGGGCTCTGTACGGCGTAAAAATATCTTCTCAAAATCATCAGCGGGGATTTCACCATCTGCCCAGATTTTATCTAAGGTCAAAAATAAATCAGCATATTCTGCTTCTTGTCCGTTTTTTAGGAAATCTTGAAAAAAATCAGACTTGGCAGAAATATGGTTGACCATCAAGTCAAGCAAAACATCATAATTTTCGCCCAAACATTGAATGTCACTCCAATCCCCAAATTCTGGCTCAATTTCAAGATAAGTCAGCGGCGCAAAACCACGATCTCCAGAAGAGGGGAAAGGCGGTAGGATATGAATCCCGCCTTTGAAAATATCTTTAAAATCCCTCTCCAAGACATCCTGAAGCGTCTTCAAATCACCACCGAGTGAGTCGGGGTAAGTAATGAGTTGGACTTTATTCTTTACGGTCATAGATTTTCCTGAAAAATATAATCGCTGGCTCAAAAAGTCGCAACGCGGAGCGTTGCTATTAGGTGTATTTTTAAAACTTCGTGCTTCTTCGTGTGACTTAGTGGAGAACACAGAGCTTTTCTCTTTCTTCTTTTTAACTCTACGCACTCCGTGTTCTCTGTGGCGAGATTTTCACGCGACACAAATTACGTCATAATCCTTCGTAATCACAAAATCTGCCAATTGCTTATGCCCGGCAATGATTTTATGTTCGGTTTTTAAAATATTCTCAATAAAGGGGTCACCAACTTCATCGCCACGATTACGTTTTTTGCGATGTGCTAGAGTATCCAAACGATTTCGGGCAATAAAAACTTTTGTGTCCACATTTTTCAACAGTGATGTATAAGTCCCCTCCGCAATAATCACTTTCACACCTTTTAAATCAACGCGTTGGTCTTCAACAGAATTTTCGTTATAGTCAATTAGTGGCTTAATAATTTCATCTGCGCCCGCAATTGCCTCTTTTAAATTATCTTCAAGCAAATCAAAACGCACTTCTACATGAGGCCCCAGCCATTCGGAGTCTTCGCGGCGCTTGGCGTCATTCGATTTTGGCGGTAGCACAAAATAATCATCCTGCCCTAGCAAAACTGCACCGATACCCGCTGACGCTAATTCACCCGCAATCGCCTTGCCCGTTTCCGATTTTCCGCTCCCCGATTCGCCCGCCACGGTGATGATATATCGCGCCGATTTCGCACGAATTTTCTCAATAATTTCAGGCAAAATTGCTCGTGCCGCTTGCTTATGGTCTTCTTCTACAATGATAATATCGCCTTTCATTTTTTCTCCAAAAATCTCAGGGCTAAAGCCCTTACTACAAGGTTTTCAATGCCCGTTCTGCCAAAATAAACGCACCCAAAATGCCCGCATTCCCATCCAAGGCAACAGGGACAATATATTCATCCATTTTAGGTAATTCCATATAGTTGTTCAACTCTGCCAATGTTTTTTCTCGGATGAGCGGGAAGAGCTGGGATTGTTCCATCACGCCACCGCCCAAGATGATTCTCTGCGGGGATATAGTACAGATGACGCTCCGCATCGCACGTGCAATCAGGCTTGCTTCCACTTCCCAAGCGGAATGCTCGACATCTAAGTTTTCTGCCTTCGAGCCCCATCTTTTCTCTATGGCGGGACCAGATGCCAGCCCCTCAAAGCAATCATCATGGAAGGGACAGACGCTTAGAGACCCGAAAGGTTTTACTAGAGCGTTTTCTTTATCGGAGGACTTTGCAAGCTCTGATTTAGTTTCTCTTGCAGTACGAGAAAACCTTTCGGGTCTTAAATTAGGCAAAGGAATATGCCCCATTTCGGGATGCGATAATCCATGCATCAACTCTCCGTTAATCATCCCACCACCACCAATGCCAGTGCCGATGGTGAAGTAGACGAAGGTGTCTAACCCCTGTGCCGCGCCCCATCGCCATTCACCAAGAGCCGCACCATTGACATCGGTATCAAATCCAATGGGCACGTTAAAAGCTTCGCGGAAAGGTGAAACGATATCGGTATTTGACCAGCCTTCTTTTGGGGTACGCAAAATCTGTCCGAATTTGGCACGCAAGCCTACAGGCCCGAACGATGCGATTCCGATGGCAGAAATATCGCCGAAGATAACACTCTGTTCCTCGAAGAAATCCACGCAACGGGATAAAACATCCGCAGGATTAGTAGTTGGGATGCGTTTTTCTACCAGAATTTCGCCATCATGATTCCCGATTCCGCAAATCGTTTTTGTGCCACCGAGTTCGATGCCGCCGAAAACTAGAGACCCAAAAGCTTTAATTGGTGCTTCTTTTTGATGAGATGATTTTGAAAGCATAGACTCTGATTTAATTGCGGCGGGATTGAATCCTTTTGGGTCTTCACTCATTTTTCGTTTTCGATGACATCAAACTCCGACGTGACGATCAAATCTGCTTTAGAACGGAGGGATTGCACAACTTGATGCTCCTGCTCAAGAACTTTGAGCCGCCATTCGTCCATATTTTCTTTGCCACGTGAAAGCTGGGCTTTCTTGGTTTCGTGATAGGTCAGATCGATAAATGCGCACAAATCGGCATCGGCTTGGAGGGCGTAGAGCCCTTCGATGACCATATAGCGCAGCCCTTTGAAGCTGGTTTTGAGCAGATCTTCTTGGTCGGTGAGCAGATCGATGCAGGGCATTATGACATCGTCGGCATCGGCGCGGAACTCGGCGAGATTGCGGTTGATGGTTTCCCAATCATATTCTGTGTAGCCGATGCTTTCTACGCCGTGCGCTTTACGCCACGGGTTACGCTCCTGCGGGGAGGTCTTGTAGTAATTGTCGATATGCATGATCTTTGCAGGCGTGCCTTGCGTTTTGAGCAGATGCGCGATTTCATGCCCCAACTCCGATTTACCCGAGCCTGATTCACCGCCAACGGCGATGACAATTTTATCTCCGCTCATTTTCTGGGCGTGTTCAACAATTGCCTTGGCGGCTTTTTTATGTTTTTCTGTGATGAGGAGTACGTCTCCGAGCATGTGGTTTTCCTTTTATCTTTATGGCTAGATGTGCATTGCACCTGCTTTTGGATGCGTTGCGCATCGGGATTCAAGTAAGCGTGCGTATTGGGTAATCTCGAACTGCAACGCATCTTTTGAGATGCAATGCAGCTCTACGATTTAACAACAATGTCACGCTTTTCTCCCTTAAACTCGATATTAAAACGCAACTCACGCCAGTGCGCAGGCAAATTGGGAGAAAGTTCAGGCTTTTCTCCGCTCAAATCTAACCCAGCAAAAGAGCGCAGAACGAAAAAAACCGTTCCTGTCATCACGCCAGCGTGGATGCCTTCTTTTGTGGTCCCGCCCTGAATATCTATATAATCACTCTCTAGGGCTTCGGTGTAGAGTTGCCAGCCCAACTGTTCATCTCCCAGCACCCAAGCCAGATGAGCGTGAACAAGCCGGCTTAAGGTCGATCCGTGCGAGGTGCGCGGAAGATAATAGTCGAAATTTTTAGCAAGCAAATCTTCGGCGGGCGCATATCCCAAATCATCCAAAATAGCGCGCACTTCTTTTTCGCCAAGCACATAGAAAATCATCAGCGTATCGGCTTGTTTGGCGACTTTATAATCATCGGGCGATTTGCCTTCGGCTTTCAAGACGCGATCCATGCGATGGATATTCTCGTATTTCTCCCGATAATGCGTCCAATCGAGTTCTTTGAGGTCAAGATAGCCTTCAAATTGTTCTAAAATGCCTTCATCGTTGAGCGAAATCTTGAGTTTCGTAGAAATATCTTGCCAACGTACCAGTTCGTCATCCGATAAGCTAAGCTTTTCTAGCAAGGTCTTTTTAGCATCTACGCTCATCATTTCGAGCAGATCAAATGCCCGCCGAAAAGCCCACGCCACAAGGATATTTGTGTAGCTATTATTTTTCAATCCGCCTTCGGTGGCGTTAGCATATTTTTCATGGAACTCATCCGGCCCCATCACGCCTGCGATATCATAACGCCCATTTTCATTCAATTTAGCTTTGCCCGCCCAAAATCGACAGACTTCAAGAAAAATTTCTGCACCATAATTTTCAAGAAAATCTTGGTCTTCGCTCGCCCACAAATAAGTCCAGATATTATAGGCAATCGCCAAACTAATATGCCGCTGTAAAATGCTGTAATCTTCGCCCCATTTTCCCGAAAGCGGGTTCAAGTGCAGGGTTTGGGTCTCTTCGCCGCCGCTACTACCGCTCTGCCACGGGAAAATCGCACCCTCAGCCCCCTGCTCGCTGGCATAAGTTCGAGCCGCATCCAAACGCCTATATCGATACATCAAAATCGAGCGCACGGTTTTGGATAATTGCAAATTCAAAAAAGGCAAAATATAAAGTTCATCCCAAAAAATATGCCCCCGATAAGCCTCACCGCTCAACCCCCGCGCGGGGATACCCGCATCAAGCTGCGCATTATGCGGAGAAGCCGTCACGAAAGAATGATAAAGATGCAAACGAATCAACTTTTGGCTGTTTCGGTCTCCAGTAATTTGGATATCCGCTTTATCCCAGATTTTTTTCCAGGCGGATGCACTATCTTTTTGAATGGAATCAAATTTTTGGAAAAGCGCATCCCGCGCCGCTTCAAACTTGCTTTTAACTTGGTTCTGGTTAGACGCATCTATTGCCACCAACTTATCGACCATTAAAGAACGTCCTTCTTTAGCATCTACCGTAAAAGTAGTCGTTATCTTGGCTGGAGCATGGATATGCTCGAAATCTGGCTTAATCTCCTCCCCATCTAATTTAGCAGATAAACACGCTTCTTCTCTAATTAAAATCTTCGATTGATTGGTTTTTACAACGAGCGTACTTCTATTCCCCTCTCCCTTTGTCTCGACCGCTTCGAGATGTTTGGAACTCAATACGCTATAACGCGCCACCCCAGCATTAATGATGTCTCCGTCCAAGATAGAGCGGACGGTTATTTTCTCATCATAATTTAGTGGTGTAATTACATAACGCAAGGCCGCTAAATTGGGATTATCCATGCTTGCCAAACGCTGAGAAATAATTTCTGTTTTATTTCCCTGAGCGTCAGAAACTATCATCCTTCGCGTTAAAACGCCTGTTCGAAAATCAAGTTGGCGGGAGATTTGTTTGATACTCACGAGACCCGAAAGGTTTTCTTGAGAACTTTCGCTAAAAGGATGATTTTGCTGGGCTAAGACCTGATTGGAATCAGTTTCTTGGAAACCTTTCGGGTCTTTTGGCTGAGGCGAGGGGGGCGTCTCAAGCCACTCCCCATCACCAATCTTAAAAGTAATCGGCAACCAATTTGGTACATTTACAAAATCTTCATTACTAATTGTGCGCCCGCCCACTTCTGAATCTAAGCGATTATATAGCCCCGCAATATAAGTACCGGGATAATTATGCGCGCCAGCAAAACTTTCTTCAAGCGCACCACGTGTGCCGAAAAATCCGTTTCCCACGCTCAAAAGTGCTTCCCTTGTACCTTCCAATTCAGGGAGATAATTGTTATAGCTGATCGACCACTTTTCGTTTTCTAGCCCTTCGCTAAACCATCGGTCAATGCGATCTATATCAATTTCGGCAAGGTCTTCAACCACAATATCCGCCCCATTGACGCGCAGGTCATGAGAATTTCCCTCACGCGCCACGCCAAGCACCAAGCCAAATCCGCCATTTCTGCCCGCCTGTACACCAGAGATAGCATCTTCAACAACGACAGCGCGGTCATAATAAATGCCCAAGTTATCGCAAGCAGTGGTAAAAATATCCGCTTGGGGTTTACCCATCAAACCCAATTCAGCAGAAACAACCCCATCCACGCGCGTTTCTATCATATCCAATAAGCCAACAGTTTCTAAAACAACCTTCGCATTTTTGCTAGATGATGCTACGCCGATACGAATCCCCGCATCTTTTAGAGCGTGCATCAAATCTACCGTGCCCTGATAGACATTCACATTCCCTTTCTGAATACTCGCATTGAATAATTCATTTTTGCGGTTGCCCAATCCGCACACAGTGGCTTGCTCTGGGGTGTCACTAGGATCACCAAAAGGCAACTCAACTCCACGCGATTTCAGAAAAGAACCTACACCTTGGTAACGTGGTCTTCCATCTACATAAAGAAGATAATCCTCATCATGCGTAAATTCTTGAAAGGCGATTTTATTTTCATCGGCATATTTACGTAGAAAATCGTCAAACATCTCTTTCCACGCGGTGCTATGCGTGGAAGCAGTATCGGTGATAATACCGTCGAGGTCAAAGATTACAGCGTCGAAATTGTGTTTTTTCATAGTGCCTTTATCAGATGACAGTCACTTCAAAAGTGACTGTCACTTCTATATCTCAATCCCATTCTTGGCAATCACATCCCTATACCAATATGCGCTCTGTTTTGGGGTGCGTTCCTGTGTTTCATAATTTACACGTACCAAGCCAAAACGATTGCTATAGCCCCGCTCCCATTCAAAATTATCGAAGATACTCCACACAAAATAGCCTTTCAGATTCACACCCTTTTCAATCGATTCATGCAAAGATTGCAAATGTGCTTTGATATAGCGAATTCGGTCCCAATCCAGCACGAAGTCATTTTCATCAGGCTCGTCAGGCATGGCACAGCCGTTCTCGGTGATATAGATGTCAGGGTTACCATAATTTTCTTTGATATGCAGAACTTCGCCCAATATCCCTGCCGGGTGGATGCCCCAGTGCATATCTGTTTTTCCCCAACCAGGTGCAGAATAGGGGATGATTTTCGCCTTATGTAACCCGCTGTGGACATCAAAAGCAACGAGGTCTGTGTTGTAATAATTTAGCCCTAGAAAATCTATTTCTTGCTGGATGAGTTGCAGGTCGCCTTCTTGGATTTGGGCTTGGTGCTCGCCAATATACTCCATGTGCGCCTGTGGGTATTTACCGTTAAAAACGGGATCCAGAAAAAGGGCATGTGTCTCATCGTGGACGCGTTGGGTAGCGGCTTTATCTTCTTCGCTATCTGTTGCAGGGATGAAACCATTGAGATTCAGAATTAATCCAATTTTCCCGCTATAGCCACCTTCGCGATAAATCTGCACAGCTTTACCATGCGCCATGAGCATATGATGGGCGGTTTGGTAGGCTTTTGAATAATCGCAAATCCCGGGGGCGTGAAGCCCAGAAGCATATCCTAAAAAGGAAGCAACCCAGGGTTCATTGTGCGTTGCCCACATATCTACACGATCTGCTAATTTGTCGAAGATGGTTTGAGCATAATCGCCAAACCACTGCACAGAGTCTCGGTTCACCCATCCGCCGAAGTCTTGGAGTAGCTGGGGGAAGTCCCAGTGATAGAGAGTGCTTTTCGGGCGGATTCCAGCGTCCAGGAGAGCGTCCACGAGGCGGTCGTAGAAATCCAGCCCTTTGGCGTTGACTTGTCCACGACCTTCTGGCAGAACACGCGTCCACGCAATGGTAAAGCTATAAGATGGAATCCCAAGTTCTTTGAAAAGGGCGACATCCTGCGGCATCCGATGATAATGGTCACAGGCTATGTTGCCATTATCGCCGTTAAGCACATGCGCATCCCAACGAGTGAAACGATCCCAGATGCTCTCGCCTTTGCCATCTTCGTTATACGCGCCTTCGATTTGGTATGCAGAGGCAGATGTGCCCCAGAGGAAATCTTTAGGAAAATGAAGTGTTGAATTTGACATGGTTTTTAATGTGTTTTCTATAAAAACAGCCACTTTAAAATGGCTGTTTTTTTGAGTTTATATTATTTTGGCAAGGTTTAGCTATTAACAGAGCGTTGACCATAATTTTTGATGAAGCGATAGGGGTAGCCTTCTGGTGTTGCGCTGGCTTTATCAAGCAAAGCGATGTCTTCTACGCTCAGCTTGATCTCGCTGGCTCCGAGATTATCATCAAGTTGCTCAATGGTACGCACACCTAAAATGATAGAGGCAACGGCTTGGCGCGAAAGCAGCCAAGCAAGGGCAATTTGAGAATGGGTGGCATTATATTTGGTCGCAACTTCATTCATTGCGGCGATAACTTGCCAGTTATGGTCGATATTGCGGCGCACCCATGCCTCTTCTTCATGGCTGGGTGATGTTGCCAGACGGCCTTGCGTGCTTTGAGTGGGTTTCTGGTTTTGCTGATATTTTCCGCTCAAAAAGCCACCACCCAGAGGGCCCCAAGGAGTTAGCCCCACGCCTTCGCTTTCGCAGAGGTCAAGATATTCTTCTTCAATATCTCGTGTGACCAAACTATATTGATATTGGGCCGCCACAAAACGTGCCCAGTTATACTGCTCGCTAATACCAAGGGCTTTCATCAATTGCCAAGCTTTGAAGTTCGAGACACCGATATAACGGACTTTGCCCGCAGTCACGAGATCGTCGAAGGCGCGCAGCGATTCTTCAATAGGCGTGAGCGGGTCCCAGCAGTGCATATAAAGCAGATCGATTACGTCAGTTTGGAGACGTTTTAGGCTGGCATCTACACTTTGGAAAATATGATGACGGGAAAGCCCACCAGCATTAACGCCTTCTCCCATTGGGAAGCGGACTTTGGTCGCTAAGACAACTTTGTCACGGTGATTGCGCAAAGCTGCACCGACAATCTCTTCTGAGCGTCCACCTGCGTAGACGTTGGCGGTATCAATATGATTGCCGCCAACGTCCAAATAACGATGAATAATACGCGTTGCATCTTCAGCGGAGGTACTACGTTCTTTTTTCTCACCAAAGATCATCGTTCCCAGCGCAAGGTTAGAAACAAGCAGACCACTATTTCCAAGTCGTCGATATTTCATGTTTTAGCCTTTAACTGAACCAGCCAACATACCGCGTACAAAGTAGCGTTGGAGGGCAAAGAAGACGGCGAGAGGCAGGAGCATGGAAATAAATGCACCTGAAGTTAGGAGATGCCAATCCTGTCCTTTTTCGCCAACAATAGAGGCGAGAGCGTAGGTGATAACGCGCGTTTTCTCGCCCAAAAAGACGAGGGAAACGAGATAGTCGTTCCAAACCCATAGGAATTGGAAGATCGCGAAGGAGGCTAGAGAGGGAACGGAGAGGGGGAGAATCAAGCGCACGAAAATGGTGAAATTCGATGCGCCGTCAATATAGGCAGCTTCGAGGAGTTCGCGCGGCAGTGTGCTGATATAGTTGAAGAGAAGATAGGTCGCCAGAGGCAAGCCAAATCCCGTGTGCGCCAACCAAATGCCGAGGAAAGTGCCGTTTAAGTCTAGCTTTGTATAATCTTGCAAAATAGGGACTAGAGAAATTTGGAGCGGGACAACGAGAATAGCCACAATTATTGTGAAAAGCAAGTCTCTTCCCGGGAATTTGAGCCAAGAAAATCCAAAGGCAGCAAAGGCGGCAATCAAGATAGGGATAACTGTAGCCGGAATTGCCACTGCAACAGAGTTGAGAAAGGCGCCACCTAGATTATTCCCTTTGCGCGTAATCTCATTCCCTGCGGAATCGGTGAAGGAGATTTCTTTTCCGGTGATGACATCTTGGTAGTTTTCAAGCGTTAAGTTTGCAGCAAAACCTACCCAGATTTCTTCACTAATAATTATTTTTCGGCTACGTTTATTGCCGTACCAAGTCAGTTTACGACCATCTGGTAAAACAACGCCTTCACGCCATTCTTCAAAGGTGCCAGAAGTGCCTTCAATAACAATTTGTCCATCGACATCAATATCAGCTTCAAGAGTTAGTTCGCCTGTATCGGCATCTTCTTTGTGGGGAAAAACAGCCCACCAGCCAGAGTTAAAAATATCCTGGCTATCTCTGAATGAAGTGATAAATACGCCCAAAGTGGGGATTAACCAAATGGTGCAAATCAGGATTAAAACCCCATTGATAATAAAAGATGATCTTCTTTGTTGGCCTTTTAAGCTACTAGTAGTCATTAGAAAGCCCTCCTATCTTTATTAAATTGTCGCAAATTGTAGACAATCACAGGGACGACAGCGATTAGAAGAATAATCGCAATTGCGGAGGCTCTACCTGTATTGCCATAGGTGAAACGTTGCAAATAAAATTCATTTGCGATCACATTTGTTCCGTTATTACCACCGGTCATCACTCGAACAATATCAAAGAGTTTTAGGCTGAAAATAACGATAGTTGTCGTGACTGTCAGTAGCGTCCCTTTGATATAGGGAATAGTGATTCCGAAAAAGGCTTGTACTTCGGTCGCGCCATCTATGCGGGCGGCTTCCAGTAATTCGTCAGGAATACCTTTGATGGCAGAAGAAATAACGACCATCGCAAATCCTGTTTGGAGCCAGACCATGATGATGATGAGAAAAAAATTATTCCATGGCGGTAAGCTCAACCACGGCTGCGATTCCCCGCCAAAAGCCAAAACGATTGCGTTGAGCAAGCCAATCTCCTGGATTCCAACGCCCACGCCTCGGTAGGTGTATACAAATTTCCAAATCACACCTGCGCCGACAAATGAAATTGCCATTGGCATAAAAATAATGGCTTTATAAACAGATTCAAATTTGCTGCGGTCTGCCAAAACTGCCACCAATAAGCCAAATCCTACACTGAGAGCTGTGCCAAAAATCATCCACATCAAATTGTTGCGGAAGGTTTCAAGCATAATCCGGTCTGTGAAGGCAAATTTATAATTTTCAAAAATCCCCCAGCCCGTCCCAATCCATTCTTGCCCCAACGCCCCTTTGAAGCTCAACATCAAGGTACGCACAACGGGAATAGCGAGATACCATGCCATAATCGCAACTGCGGGCCCAATGAAGACGAAAGGTTGTAGCTTTCTTCCCCATTCCCCGGGCAATTGCTCTACAAACCAATTTAAAACAACAAAAAGAAGGGCTACCCCACCAACGCCCCACAAAATAGCGACCAAAATAATTACGAGTTGTGGGGCTTCGCTATCTCTCAAAAAGAGAAAAACTCGCCATAAAACCACAAAGGTAATTACGGGAATAAAGAGCGAAATTATTATCCGCCCGATGGTTGTTATGAGACCGCCGAAAACTTTTCCTGAAGCGGAAGAGTCTTTTTCTGGTGCTTTCATAGACTTTACCTCCTATCAAATGGGATTAGACAAAACCTGAAAGGTTTTAGAACACAAAATTAATTGGAATGTGGATGAAAACGGCGCATCGCGTTTGATTTCAACTTGAGTGCCTTCTACTGGCATTATCTCTGGCGTAAAGATTGCCCTGCTTACACCGAGAATCTGCTTGGATTTCAGCACCCCAGCTCAAATCACGTTCGATACATAAAACCCAGAGGAGCGGGAAAAAATCCCGCCCCTCTGTTTTATATCAATACCTGACAGGTTTCAAAAACCTGCCAAGTCTAATACTTACCTATTCAGGCCAAGAGTCGTCAATTTGTTGCAGTGCATCTTCCATCTCTACAGTACCACTTACGTAATCGGTCATGTATTTCCAGAAAGTGCCTGCGCCAACGGAGCCGGGCATAAGATCAGAGGCATCAAAGCGGAAAGCAGTTGCATTAAGGAGGATCTCAGCAACACCGGCGGTAACAGGATCGGCGTACCAACCAAGATCGGAGTCATTATGCGGTGAAATTGCGCCACCAGCTTCTACCCAACCTTTGACAGAGTCGCCGGTGGAGAAATACTGTATGGTTGCGCGAACTTCGGGGCGGTCGTTGAACATTGCATAGATGTCGCCTGCGCCGAGAACGGGTTTGCCGTATGCTTCATCAATCGGGGGCAGATAGAAGAAATCATAATCTACACCAGCTTCTTTGCCTTCGGGGAAGAAGGAAGTGATGAAGTTGCCTTGGCGGTGTAGCCAACATTTGGGGGGTGAGTCAAACATGGGGGTAGGGGCATCACCAAAGAATGTGGTGGGGATAGCGGCCTGACCGCCAAAGACGTAAGCATCATTGAACCAAATATCAGTAACGTAGCCAAGAGCGTTTTGTACTTCGGGGGAGTTGAAGGCTAATTCACCAGCAACCCATTTGTCATAATTTTCGAGGGAGGTGGTGCGGAGCATGGCGTCTTCGAGCCAGTCGGTCATTGCCCAGCCAGTTGCGGCACCAGATTCGATTCCGATACACCAAGGGGTATCACCATCAGAGGCGATTGTCTCGGTGAGGGTCATCAGTTCATCCCAAGTTTCAGGAACTTCGTAGCCAGCGGCATCAAACTCAGCTTTCGGATAGAAAACGAGAGATTTACCATTGACGCGTCCCCAAACACCAGCCATCATATCGCCATCAGGACCATTCATTGTGCCCATTTCGAGCCAAGCAGGTCCATAGTTCTCTGCAAGCCAATCGGTGTCAATAACGGTGTTGAGATCAACAACTTGACCTTTGGCAACCATAGTGCCGAGCAAGCCGGGTTGCGGGAAGTCGACAATATCGGGGGCATCGCCACCATCTACGCGAATAGTGATGGAGGCTTCAAATTCTTTCGAGCCTTCATATTGAATATCAATGCCCGTGGCTGCTTCGTAAGCGGCAACGGAGGCATCAAACTTGACGGCATCTACATCGGTGAAAGGACCAGACATAGTAACAACTGTGCCTTCATATTCACCATTCAATGCGGCGGCTAGTTCGTCGCCTGTAGCAGGAGGTGCTTCACCATCAAAAGCTAGTCTGGCAGCTTCGGTGGTGGGCCAAGAGGCATCAATTCGCAGGAGAGCAGCTTCTTGATTAACAGAACCGCTCACATAATCAGTCATGTATTTCCAGAAGGTGCCTGCGCCAACAGCACCGGGCATAAGATCTGAGGCATCGAAGCGGAAGGAATCTGCATTCAAGATAATCTCAGCAACGCCACGGGTGAC
Source organism: Anaerolineae bacterium (assembly GCA_018645405.1). Taxonomy (GTDB): domain Bacteria; phylum Chloroflexota; class Anaerolineae; order Anaerolineales; family Villigracilaceae; genus Desulfolinea. The sequence continues at coordinate 17,503 of JABGOQ010000021.1, forward strand.
GGAATCGGCGTACCAATCTAAGTCAGAGTCATTATGGGGCGAAATTGCACCACCAGCTTCTACCCAACCTTTGACAGAGTCGCCAGTTGAGAAGTATTGAATCGCTGCACGAACTTCGGGGCGATCGTTGAACATCGCATAAATATCGCCTGCGCCGAGGACGGGTTTGCCATATTCTTCATCAATCGGGGGCAGATAGAAGAAGTCATAATCTACGCCAGCTTCTTTGCCTTCTGGGAAGAAGGAGGTGATGAAGTTGCCTTGTCGGTGGAGCCAGCATTTGGGGGGACCATCAAACATGGGAGTGGGGGCATCACCAAAGAAAGTGGTGGGGATGGAAGCCTGGCCGCCATAGACATAGTCATCATTGAACCAAATGTCGGTGACATAGCCGAGCGCATTTTGTACTTCGGGTGAGTTGAAGGCTAATTCGCCGGCAACCCATTTATCATAATTTTCAAGTGAGGTGGTGCGAAGCATGGTGTCTTCGAGCCAGTCGGTCATTGCCCAACCAGTTGCGGCACCAGATTCAATTCCGATACACCAAGGAGTATCACCATCAGAGGCGATTGTCTCGGTGAGGGTCATCATTTCATCCCAAGTTGCGGGAACTTCGTATCCAGCGGCGTCAAATTCGGCTTTAGGGTAAAAAACCAAAGATTTACCATTAGCACGTGCCCAAACACCAGCCATCATATCGCCATCAGGTCCAGCCATTGTGCCCATATCGAGCCAGGATTGAATGTAATTTTCTTTCAACCATGCTTCGTCAATGACACCATTGAGGTCAACAACTTGACCTTTGGCAACCATTGTGGACAAAAGACCGGGTTGTGGGAAGTCGACGATATCAGGGGCATCACCACCATCTACGCGGATGGTTATAGAGGCTTCAAATTCTTTCGAGCCTTCATATTGGATATCAATGCCGGTTGCCTCTTCAAAAGCGGCTACAGAGTTATCAAATTTGACGGCATCTGCATCGGTGAAAGGACCAGACATGGTGACAACTTT
>JABGOQ010000096.1 GCA_018645405.1 Anaerolineae bacterium
CCTTTTCTTCTTCTTAGGATAATCCATTTACACAACTTTTCTCACACCCTCTATTCAACTTGAATCTTGGATGAAAATTTTGTACAATTTGAATAGGGAATAACATCATTCCTATCTTTAGAGGCTCATCGTGGAGGTTTAGAATGGACGTCATTAAAGTATCAGCTCGTTCCCGTACATCCGCTGTAGCTGGAGCTATTGCGGGCGTTTTTCGTGAGCATGGTCGCGCAGAAGTGCAGGCAATTGGCGCAGGTGCGGTCAACCAATCTGTTAAGGCACTTGTTTTGGCTACTAGTTATCTCAAGGAAAGAGATGGGATTGATGTAGCCTGTGTCCCTGAATTTGTGGATGTGGAGATTGAAGATAAAGTCCGCACCGCGATTAAGTTGGTCGTTGAGCGCAAAGAGGGAGGTTCATCTGATGAGTTGGATGAGCTTGATCAATTAGACCAACCACCCGAAGATGAAGTAGAAAAACAGTTGATGGATGCCCCCGAGTCAGATTTGCTCGATCCTTCGGCTTTTGATTAACGTGGTGGTAGGGGATTAATTTAACAGAACTGAAAAGACAAGTAGAGAAGTTCTCTTTGCTTGTCTTTTTTATATGATACTATTTTGTTTATGAATTCCAAGCAGGAACTTAAGCACCCACGAAAGATGTTGCGCTGGAGCGCGACTCTGCTTCTGGCTGGATTTTTGCTCGGCTCTTTATTACCTTCATTTAGTTGGAAGGTGCAGGCTGCGCCCCGTCAGGCTGTTGCATTAGATGTGGTAATTAATGAAATTGCATGGATGGGGACAGTAGCAGATGGCAACGATGAGTGGATAGAGTTGTATAATCCAACAGGCTCTAATATTGATTTAAGTGGCTGGAATCTTAATGCCGATGATGGAACGCCAACCATAGCTTTAAGCGGCACAATTCCTGCTGGAGGATATTTTTTACTTGAGCGTACGCTTGATACGACAGTTAGTGATATAAACGCAGATTTAATTTATACAGGAGCATTGGAAAATGGAGGGGAAATTCTCAGGCTTTTTGATAATAGCACGATCCCACTAGAAATAGATACTGCTAATGAAGAGAATGGTGGGACTTGGCCTGCAGGAGATGATGGAACAAAAGCCAGTATGGAACGTATTGCTGTTATTACAGATAGCTCTACCACATGGGCAGACAATAATGGCGTTACAGTAAATGGTTTAGATGCAAACAGTAACTCTCTTAGAGCAACGCCTAAGCATCCAAACTCTGTAAGTTATTCACCCTTAAGTATTATCATTAACGAAGTTGCCTGGGCAGGGACAGAAGCCTATTTTGGTGATGAATGGATTGAATTATATAACCCAAGCTCTTACCCTATCTCTCTAAATGGCTGGCGATTAGCATCAGATTCTGGAAATGTAGATATTTTCTTAAGTGGGTCAATCAATGCTGGAGCATATATTTTATTAGAGCGTGGCACTGATGGAAGTGCAACGAATGTTTCAGGAGTAGCTTATGACAGTGGGCTTTTGGATGATGATGGTGATACTTTGAGATTGCTTTCTCCCGATCGCACGGAGATAGATACCGCCAATAGCAACGGCGGTGCATGGCCTAACGGACAACTTTCTCCAGCGAGCAGTATGGAGAGAATGTCTGCGTCTACTGATTCTGATGATATTTGGGTCACAAATCCAACTCAACATGCTACAGCGAAAGATGCTGCGGGGAATGCAATCTATGGCACACCAGGAGAAGTAAATTGGGGAGATGGTGCTATTCATACGCCCACGCCGACCTTGGTCGCTTCGTTGACTATCGTGATAAACGAAGTTGCTTGGGCAGGCACAAATGCTGGAACACTTGCCACCATCAATGACGAGTGGATCGAACTCTACAATGATGGCAGCGTAGACGTTAATCTAGCTGGTTGGCATCTCACAGCTACCGATGGCACACCCGATATTGAGCTTAGTGGGATAATTTCTGCAGGAGGATATTTTCTCCTTGAATGCACAGATGACACGACAGTTTCTGATATTGCCGCAGATTTAATTTATTCAGGTTCTCTTGAAAATGGTGGTGAATACCTGAAATTAATCTCGGCCTCTGGCAGTATCGTAGATACAGCAAATAATGCTGGCGGTGCTTGGCCTGCAGGTAGTAGCTCTCCAAATTATGGTAGCATGGAACGAAATGGCGTTGTTGAAGATAGCTCATCCGCTTGGCTTACAAATACAGGTGTGGTCAGAAACGGATTAGATGCAGATGGTAATCCAATCAATGGTACTCCCAGGCAGCCTAATTGGGCACTTAATATTACAGCCACTCCCTCCCCAACGCCGACCAAAACCCCCATCCCGCCCTCTTCAACACCAACGCCTTTCCCGAATCAGTCCGTTGTGCTGAACGAAGTTCTTCCCCGCCCAGGTCATGATTGGAACGGAGATGGTGTCGTTGACACCAACGATGAATTTATAGAGATCATCAATCGCGGTACGACGTCAATCGACTTGCAAGGCTGGCAACTGGACGATGAATATAATCTCGGCTCTGCACCCTATACTCTCCCCAGCGTCACCTTAAAGGCAGGTGGCCGAATCGCCATCTTTGGCTTTACATCGCATATTTCTCTCAGCGATGGCGGCGATACCGTTCGTTTGCTCAAAAGCAATGGCCAAATTTCAGACGTAATTACTTACACTGTCGTCAAAGCGGCTGATCAATCCTGGTGTCGTTTCCCAGAAAATGGATTCTGGAATTCCAAATGTTTCCCCACACCAAGCACAGAAAATGCTCTTCAGGGCGAGATTAACGATAGCCAGATAATGCCCATCCGCTACGCGTGTTTGGTGCCAGATACCGTCCCGGAGATGATTTCGTTGATCGAATGTGGAATCTTGGGGATGGAAATTTACGATGCAGATTTCTGGGATAGAGATCTTTCTGCGATTTGGTTAACGGGACGCTCTAAAAGTTCAACATGGTTTCGTTAAAGGGAAGCAAGTTTCAAACACGAGTGGACACTGCATCTGTCAAATTAATCAAAAAAGGGCACTTCAAATCAAGTGCCCTTTTCTTTTATTTTCTAAGAGAAATCGTTTTGTCTAGTAATCAATTTCTGATTCCGTTGGTACGGTAACCGTCCCCAATTCTGTGTTTTGCCCAACCTGCACTGTCACGATTTCTTCCGTAGCAATTTCTCCAAAAGCAATAATGATAGATTGTTGGCCTGACGGAATATTCTCAACTTCAAAATATCCGCTTTCATCAGAAATAGCTCTAATATTTGTCCCAAAAATAATTATATCAACAGCGATAGGCTGATTGCTCTCATCGACAGCATAGCCAGATATTGTTCCTTGTCCTGCAATTTGTGAAAATGCATCACTTTGAATAAAGCTAATGCCCAATAACAGAATGATCAAGACGAGCAAGCCAACTATCACAATGGTCGTGCGTCTTTTTTTATCCGGTTTATCTGGTGGGGGTAAGATTCCATCAGAAAAATCTTCTAAGGAGGGAGAGTCTTGTAGAGTCATAAAATATCCCTAAGGAGTTAAACTTTCAACGGTCATATTTCCGATACAGGATTTTGAGCTTGGTTTATTGCGAATACCAACCTGCCCATCCTCGTAGGCGCCATCACTGGCTTTTAAGATTTCTTGCCCATCTTTATAAGCAGTAAAATTATCGCCTTGTACATCAAGTTTTATGTCCAGCGATTCGTTTTGCCAACTTGAAGGCACTTTAGATTCTGATAATTTTACCCAACGCCCATCAACGACTTTCCAAAAACGCACGTAATTTGTGCGTGAGTTATAAATAAACAAATATCCGTTTTTATCATCTTTTGCACGAAACCACGTATCGAGGCCTGTATTTTTGTCATTGTCGATAGCCCTCTCTACAGTAATATCCTCATAGGTAATCGTGTAGTCATTCGACTCTAGGCTGCTCGAGCAATTGGGATTCAAGTAAGAACGGGCATTTGTCCCATTCCCGTTGATGCAAGCTCTACCATCTTCGATGCTTAGTTGCTCTTTATTATTTCCTTCCCAAGTATCCAAGCCAGAAGGATCATCAAAAGAAAAAGAACACTCGCCATTAGCTTCACAAGTCTTGCCGCCGAGGTCTGTTATCACTTTGCAATAGGCTTCTTTTACACTGACCCCCATAATATTCAAAATCAAGATCACTACAATGGCTATCCCAACCAGGATCAATGCATATTCGACAAGACCCTGACCATGCTCTTCTCGTTTTCTTCTCATAATTTACTCTTATAAAAATTTAAGATTAAAAACTTTAAAATTAGTATAACATAAGAGAAAAGTCTTTTTGTAGGGCTTCCAATGTCCAGCAAAATGTTTTCAATAACAGCCATAAACTGACACTCCACCCCAGGATCCACGCGCTTTACCACTCACAAATCCGTTATTTTGGAGTATCATACTATTACCTTTTATTCCTAATCTGGAGGTCCTTATGCAAGACCTGACCCAAGAAATACTCGAACTGATCCGGCGCACATCCACAGATCTACCAGCAGATGTGGAAGCAAAACTGCGCGCCTCTTATGCGGATGAAGAACCGGGGTCCGCTGCGCAGGGTGCGCTTGATACCATTTTAAAAAATGTAGATTTGGCGAGAAAAAACTCAACTCCGATCTGCCAAGATACAGGGACACCGCTCTTCTACGTTCATTACCCCGAAGGGATGAGTACCCGTAAACTCAAAAAACAGATTCAAGATGCTGTTGTTCAATCAACGAAAAAATCTTATTTGCGCCCTAACTCTGTGAATGCCGTTACTGGCACAAATACCGGCGACAATAGCGGCGATGAGCATTATCCTACCATCCATTTTGAAGAAGTGGATGAAAATCTCCCGCTCACGATCGAGCTAATGCTCAAAGGCGGCGGATGCGAAAATGTGGGCGCGCAATATAAACTACCGAATGTGAAAATGGGTGCCGGGCGTGACCTTGCCGGGGTACGGAAAGTTGTTCTCGATGCCGTACACCAAGCCCAGGGCAAAGGGTGCGCTCCCGGCGTACTTGGGGTTGCCATCGGTGGTGATAGAGGCGCATCCTATTTGGCATCGAAAGAAGCCTTGCTGACAAAAATCGGCGCAGAAAATCCTGACCCTGAATTAGAAGCGATGGAAAAAGAATTGACCGAAGAATCCAATCAGATGGGCATTGGTCCGATGGGATTTGGCGGAAAAACAACGGTGCTGGATACGAAAATCAAGGGGCTGCATCGTGTGCCTGCCAGTTATTTTGTGTCTGTTTCGTATATGTGCTGGGCATATCGCCGCCGAAAAATGACGGTGATGGACAGTGAAGTGAGCTACGATTAATTATTCACCACAAAGGCACGAAATCCACAAGGATTTCTTTGTGGACACAGAGAAAAACTTTGTGCGCTCTGTGACTTTGTGGTGAGTTTGGAGAATATGATGAAAAAATTAACACTCCCTATCAGTGATGAAGATATTCGCGCCCTAAAAGTTGGCGAGACGGTTTTGCTCTCAGGCGTGATGATGACCGGGCGAGACGCGGTGCATAAATGGATGAACGATGCCTTTCTTGCTAAAAAAGTTGAGCCAACAGAAGACGATTTAGCCGTTTATGAAGCGATCAAACCGATTTTAGACGGCGGGATTATCTATCATTGCGGGCCCGTTGTTTCTGGTGATGAGACGGGCGAGTATAAATTTATAGCTGCGGGTCCAACAACGTCGATACGCGAAGAGCCTTATCAGGCAGATGTGATGAAGCATTTCAATCTTAAAGGCGTGATCGGCAAAGGTGGGATGGAAGCGAAGACCCTGCAAGGTTGTATGGATACGCCTGCTGTTTATTTCCATGCTATCGGTGGTGCGGCTTCGCTGATCGCGCAATCGGTGCAAGAAGTACTCACTGTCCACAAACTCGATTTTGGTGTTCCCGAAGCAATGTGGGTGATTGATGTAAAAGACTTCCCCGTTGTGGTGACAATGGATAGTCATGGCGGTAGCCAGCATGAAACAGTAAATGAAAAATCGAAAAAGGTTTTGGAAGAGTTGATGCAGAAAAGTTAAAGTGAAACGTGAAAAAAAGAAATAAGAACTCAGACAGTTTTAAATTCTGTCTGAGTTTTTTCTTTAATATGGGTATAATCAGTTCATTCAAAAGAACTCATCTAACCTGAGGAGACGATTATGAAAAGAGCAGTCAGTGTGAGCATAGGCTCATCGAAGCGAGACAAAGCTGTAACTGTCAATTTGATGGGCGAAGAGATCAGCATTGAGCGTATTGGGACCGATGGAGATTTGAAGAAAGCAGCCAAGTTATTTAAAGAAATGGATGGCATTGTCGATGCCTTCGGTTTGGGCGGTGGCGACTTTGGCACAGAGTTTGCTGGAAAATACTTTCGTTACCATAACGTGGCATGGATTGCGGATGATGCAAAGAAAACGCCTGTTGTAGATGGCTCAGGGTTGCGAAATACCCTCGAAGCTCGTCTTGCTGGGTTCATTGAAAAAGAGATTGGTGAGCACATCAATCCTAAAACTGTTCTGCTCCCCGCAGCATCTGATCGTTGGGGATTGACTAAATCTTTTATAGACGCAGGATATGAATGTGTCTTTGGTGAGCTGATGTTTGGTCTTGGTATCCCGATTCCGTTGCGCTCTGTTAAAACACTCAAGATATTTGCATCTCTCCTTTATCCTATCGCAATGCGCCTACCCTTTTCGTGGATTTACCCGACTGGCGAAAAACAAACAGTGCGTGATCCAAAATTTGAAAATCACTATCAATGGGCAAGCGTGATCGCTGGTGATAATAATTTCATTGTACGCCACATGCCCGATAAACTTGAAGGCAAAGTCATTGTCACCAATACCACTACGCCCGATGATATGGAGCTTTTCAAAAATGCGGGTGTCAAATATGTTGTAACAGGCACGCCAGCGATAGATGGCCGCTCTTTCGGCACGAATATGATGGAAGCCGCCTTCATCGCTGCTTCAGGTAAAAATCGAAAACTCACTGATGATGAGCTTAACGAAATGCTCGATTCACTTGACTTCAAACCTCAGATTAGAGAGTTATAAGCAGGTGAAATTGTTTTAGTAGGAGAAGAAAAGTATGAAAAGAGCAGTGAGCGTCAGCATTGGCTCATCAACGCGTGACAAAAGAGTCGAAGTGAGGCTCTTAGGCGAGGATGTGATTATTGAACGCATAGGCACTGATGGCGATGAAATCAAAGCACGCGAGATGTTCGAAGATTTGGATGGTAAAGTGGATGCTTTCGGTGTTGGTGGTATAGATATAGGGATCACTACTCCGTGGAAAAAATACCCCCTTCATTCAGCAACAAAACTTATACAAAATGTCAAAATCACACCTTGCGTTGACGGGGGTGGGTTAAAGAACACGCTGGAATCTCGTGTTATGCAATATGTAGAAAAGCAAATTGGAAATCAGATTCAAGAAAAAACAGCCTTTCTGGTTGCTGGAATTACCCGCTATGGAATGACCATGTCTTTTATCAACGCAGGATACGATTGTATTTTTGGTGATTTGATGTTTGGTTTGCAAATTCCCATTCCCATGCGGGGTATCAAACTAGTGGGAAATGTTGCCCGCGTCTTGCTTCCCATAGTAGGTAGAATGCCTATAAGCATTTTATACCCTACAGGTGAGAAACAACTAGAAGTTATTCCAAAATATGAAAAATACTATCAAGAAAATGCGATTACAGCAGGTGATTGGCTTTATATAAAGCATCACATGCCTGATAATATGCAGGGGAAAATAATAGTTACTAATACGACCACAGAAGACGATGTTGAATTTCTAAAAAAACGTGGCGTAAAATATCTTGTTACAACCACACCAGTTATGGACGGTCGCTCTTTTGGTACAAATATGCTCGAAGCCGCGCTAGTTGCTGCTGCAGGAAAAGGGCGCGCTCTAACAGATGAAGAATTAAATCAAATTATTGATGAAATAGGTATCAAGCCCCAAATTCAGGAGTTATAAATGGACGCAATTGTCATTGCTGGTGGCATCCCCCAGCCGGAAGAACCCCTCTACGAATATACGCAAGGTATTCCCAAAGCCATGCTCGATATGGCAGGCAAACCAATGGTGCAATGGGTGCTTGATGCCCTCAGCGACGCGAAAAATGTTGAAAATGTGATCATCATCGGGTTAGACGATGCTGATAGTGTCAGCTGCGCTAAACCCACCTACCACATCCCCAACCAGGGGCGGATGCTCTCAAATATTCAGGCGGGTATCGATAAAATGCGTGAGATCAACCCCAAATCCGAGTATGTTCTCTCGGCGTCCGCCGACATCCCCACCATCACAGGTGAGATGATCGATTGGCTGGTTGATACCGCGCTTGAAACCCGTCATGATCTTTATTATGGCGTCGTCAAAAAAGAAACGATGGAAGCCCGCTTCCCCAACTCCAAGCGAACTTTTACGAAGCTAAAAGATATGGAACTCTGCGGCGCGGATATTCATATTGCTCACCATACGATGACGACGGATCCCGAGCATCTTGCCAAATGGGAAGTGTTGATCGGACAACGAAAGCAGCCCCTTAAACAGGCAGCTACGGTCGGAATCTTGACCTTGGTCTTGCTTCTGCTTGGACGCCTTTCTTTGGCGGACGCAGTGAAGCGTGCCACTAAAAAACTTAACTTCACAGGGCGCGCTATTATTTGGAAATATGCCGAAGCCGCAATGGATGTGGATAAATCCCATCAGCTCGAAATGTTGCGCGCTGATTTAGAGAAAACTATCTAGTAAGGGCGACTCTACACTTATATAAACTATGACCTTCAAAGACATCCTTACCCTTGACGCCGACTTAACAAAAAAAATGCGCGTTGCTGAAAACCCTGGCAAATTGCGTACGATAGCCGCATTCTTTGCCCATTCCGGCGATTCATGGCTCTGGGCTGTGGCATTGGTCACCGTCTGGGTGTTTGGCAACGCTTCTTGGAAAGAATGGGCTGCTGTCATGTTGGGCGCCCTGATCATTATGGCGGCCATCGTACTAATACTGAAATTTGCGATCCGACGCAAACGCCCTGAAGGGGAATGGGGAGATATTTATCGTAATACTGATCCGCACTCCTTTCCATCTGGACACGCAACGCGCGCCTTTTTGCTGGGAACAATGGGTATATTTCTTGGCCCCCTGTGGATGTCGATTTTTCTCGTTATTCTAGCTCCCCTCGTCGCATTAGGACGTGTTGCAATGGGCGTTCATTATCTTTCTGATATCGTTGTTGGTGCTCTCCTCGGCATACTCGGCGGGATTATTGGCTTTGCGATTTACCCTGCTGTTTATGCGTGGTTTGTGGGCTGGTCGGGATTAGTGCTTTGGTAGGTAGATACCCTTATCAGGGTGTTTTTCATAATTTATAGGTAGACAAGAAGATAACCATGACCAATGTAAAAGCCCAATTAATTTATGAAAAATATGAATTCCACAACCGCATCATGCATATTTTTGTGAACGGTATCAGCCATAAGGAAAGCGTTTTGCAATTACCCTTTGAGCATAATTGCATGAACTGGATTCTTGGTCATATTATTACTAATCGCAGTCATGTGCTTGAAACGGTTGGCGCGGCGCATGAGTGGCAAAAAGAGATTCGTGATCTTTATCATCAAGATACGCAGCCGGTGACTCAGGAAACACCATCGATTAAGTTTGAAAAACTAGTCGCCTACCTTGATGAGAGTATTGATCTTCTTGAAGCTACCCTAAAAGATACCAACGCAGAATGGCTGGATGAAAAATTCAGCAATTATCGTGGAGAAAAAACACGTTACGAGCATCTCATCAGTTTCCACTGGCATGAGAGTTTCCATCTTGGTCAGTTGGAAATCTTGAAAGCCTTTATCGAATCAAAAAGATAAGCATAAGACAAAAAACAAGCCCTTTTTCTTCCATCAAAGAAAGAGGGCTTATTTTTTTATCTTCAAGGAGGGGAGTTCGGATTAAGAAGAGAAATCAAGAAATTTCCTTATTTCCATATCTATATGACATCTGGAACTAATGTTTGTGACAAATAGAACTAACAGTATGTACCCTCTTTCATTATTATTCGGGGTGATAAGACCCAATTTCTCTCTTGACACACTAGAGGAGTTCAAAATGACACAATCGGTTCCCAGCGAAGATTTAGCTATTGATCGTAAATCACGTGCGTTGACAGTCTGTGACGGTATTCGACTCCGCCCTCCTGATGAGCGAATTGGCGATTTTGATGATGTCGTTATCCCCTTTTCAGAAGATTGTGCGCAGATGGCAGCCTCCCGGTGTATACATTGCCCAGACCCTGCCGGTTGCGTGGTTGCCTGCCCTTGCCACAACGATATCCCCTCTGCTATGTGGCTGATCGAGCAAGGCGAATTTTTGAAAGCGGCTGAACTTTATCGAGAAACCAGTTCTCTCCCCGAAGTTTGTAGTCGCGTTTGCCCCCATGAGCAATTATGCCAGGGATCATGCGTCCTAGCCAAAGATGAGGGTGCGCCTGTCCTCACAGGTATGCTCGAAGCCTATGTTATGGACTATTCGCGCGAAGAAAAAGGCTACAGTATCCCGACCCCTGAAGCAAATGGAAAAAAGGTGGCGATTATTGGCGCAGGACCTTCTGGCTATGGTTGTGCAGAACAACTTCTTCAAAAAGGGTATCAAATTACCATCTTTGAAGCTAAACCTGCTGCGGGTGGTTTGCTCACTTATGGAATTCCCAACTTTAAACTCCCCAAAGATATCGTCTTTCAATCTGTAAAAGATTTTGAAGAAGCAGGCATAAAATTTGTATATAACACCATGATAGGAAAAGATAAAACTATTGGTGATTTATTCAGCGAAGGTTTTGATGCCGTTTTCATTGGCGTAGGCACTCAAGTTGATGCCCCGCTCAAAGCCGAAGGCGTTGACTTGCCGGGTGTCCACTTGGCGACTGAGTTTCTTATCCGCACAAATGTTAATTCAGCATACCTTCCTAAGGGCTTGGAACCGCTTACGGATCTGGGGAAAAAGGTGGTCGTTATTGGTGGTGGTGATACAGCATCCGATGCTTTGCGCTCATCCCTGCGGCTCGGTGCTGAAGAAGTGACTTGCCTCTATCGACGTACCTTGAGAGAAATGCCCGGTGGTGCCAAAGATCGAGAAATGACCAGTGAAGAAGGTGCCAATTTTCAATTCCTCACCCAGCCCATTAAATTTATCCCCGGTGATGATGGTAGGTTGGCAGGCGTTGAATGTTTGCGCATGGAGTTGGGAGCCCCCGACGATTCTGGCCGCCGCCGCCCGATTAAAATTGATGATTCTAATTTTATCGTTGAAGCAGATACAGCTGTGCTGGCGTTAGGATATTGGCCCGATGAAACCATCAGCAAATCCACACCAGATTTAGAAACTCATGATTGGGGTTTGATCACCGCCGATTATAAAACGGGTGCGACTTCTATTCCCGGTGTGTACGCAGGTGGTGATGCCGCCACAGGTCCCGATTTAGTCGTTACTGCGATGATGGCTGGTCGCAAAGCCGCTGCTTCTATTAACGAGTATATTCAAAATAAATAAAGCTCAATCTAGAAAATCTTAAAATAAAACTCCCCGTTCTTTCAAAAAGAACGGGGAGTTTTTATTTCTGCTATTCGTTTAATTCGTAATTATCGCCAATCTGTTTCTTGGGCGGGTTTATTATCCAAGATCGTTTCGATGGCTTCCATCACATCTGGTGTGAGCTTCTCAACATACTCAATCGCTTTCATATTTTCGACGACTTGCTCAACACGTGATGCGCCTGTCATTGTAGTGCTGACGTTGGGGTTTTTCAATGTCCATGCCAATGCCAATTGCGCCATGGTGCAGCCAATTTCTTCGGCAATAGGCAATAATTTTCCAACTTTGGTTATATTTTCAATCGCGGTTTCATCAGTGAAACGCTTTTTCAGCCACTCGTATCCAGCCAGATTGGCGCGCGTCCCTTCGGGCATCCCGGCGTTATATTTACCGGTCAGCAAGCCACTCGCCAAAGGAGACCAGATCGTTGTCCCCATCCCAGCTTCTTGATATAGGCGGGCATATTCTGCTTCTACGCGTTCGCGGTGAAACATATGGTACTGGGGCTGTTCCATCGTAGGCGGTATCAAGCCCAAATCACGGGCGACGGCGTGCGCTTCCATAATCTGCACCGCGCTCCACTCGCTCGTTCCCCAATAAAAAGCTTTGCCTTGGTCAATCACGTGGTTGAACGCGCGCACGGTTTCCTCAACTGGGGTGTGCATATCTGCGCGATGGGCGAAAACCAAATCGATATAATCCATTTGAAGGCGTTCAAGCGCGGCATCCACACCCTCGATAATATGTTTGCGGGAAAGCCCGCTATTATTGGGGCCATCACCACCCCAGAAAATCTTAGTTGAAAAAACCAGATCAGAGCGTTTCCAGCCCGCCTTTTTTACCACATTGCCCATCACAGTCTCTGCTTTGCCACCTGCATAAACTTCGGCGTTATCGAAGAAATTCACGCCCGCATCAATCGCAGCTTGCATCATTTCCTGCGCAACATCTTCGCCGATCTGGTCACCAAATGTGACCCACGCGCCAAAAGATAGCGCAGAAACCTTCAAGCCTGATGAACCTAAACGTCTGTATTCCATCTTATACCTCCAGTAATTGGTGTGGCTAGACTAACCGTATAACCACATTTATGAAATTATCTCTTTTCTTCTATCGTTTTGAGATGCTCTTCGATATGGGCTATATCTCGCTTGACCCAGTCCTGCAAGGTAAAGACACTACCGCTTGCAAGGGCATGGCGACTTTTGCGAGCCCACGCCTCGGTGGGTAAAGTGTGTAGCCAGTCAACAGCCTCTTGTACACTTGTCATAAATTTATCAAGCAGTTCGCCAAAAGGCTCATTGGGGTCGTAATGTTCAGCCATCCACGCCTCGGCATCGAAATCCTGAAACTCAGGATTCTCCTCCTCAACAGTGCGCCGCATCCGCGCCCCATAAACGTAGATTTCCACATCTCGCGTATGAGATGCCAGTTGGTGCACATTCCATCCGCACGCTTCAAGCGGAGCCTTATCATCAGCTACAGCCAGGCAAGCCGCACGAAAGGTCTTTGCAGCCGCCAACATTTTCTCAGGATATTTTTTCATTGCTTCTCCTCGATATTCAAAATCTCACCGTGTAAATCGGTGGTTTCATCTCCACATAGGTATAGCACGGCTTCATTAAAGGAGGATGGGAATTCTCGCCGTGCCCGCTGCATTTCAGAGATTCCCGTACCAACTGCGTGAACCCGAACGTGATGCGCGCCGAGTTCACTCGCGGCATTACGCGTGAATCCGATTAAACCCATCATACTGGAGAGATAGGCTGTACCGCCAACCTTCTCCCCCCGACCAGCAAGGGGGACGAGATTCACGATCACGCCCCCGCCATTTTTCTTCATTATCCGCCCCACAGATTGTGTCATCAAAAAGGGAGCTGATAAGTTGACTAAAAGCGTGCGTTGCCAATCCCACTCATCCATCTCAAGCACCGTTTTCTTCGGCTCAACAGCCGAGTGATTGATGAGAATATCAATTTTCCCAAAATCATCTTCAACGTGTATCACCAATCCCTGCACGGGGACTTTTTTCGCAATATCCTGCACATAGGCTTTGGCGCGTCCACCAGCCTCTTCGATTTCTTTAACCAGTGATTTAATATTTTGCGGAGAAATATCATTCAACGCAAGCTGCGCACCTTCTGCGGCAAAGGCCTTGGTAAGCTCACGTCCATAGCCGCGCCCCGCGCCGGTGATGAGGACAACATTATCTTTAAATTTCATAAGCTCTCTCTACTCTCAATTTTCAGTTTTCAAATCTTTGCTCTCTGCTCTTTGTTCTTCACAAGTTGGAAGCCCATCTTGATTCGTTTTTGCATTTAACGACATCCCTAAATAAGGTGAAGGATCAATCGTATTCTCGATCTCCAACTCGTTCATGAAAGTGCCGTAGCCATCATCTTTTACAATCGAAAAATGGAGATGTATGCCCGTTGGGTTAAAAGGGTCCCCCGAATAATTACCCTGATAGCCAAGTAAAATTCCAGCTGGGATTAAGACTTCGGTGGTGCCGCGTGGGAAAGAGTCTACGATGAAGTCGTTGCCATCTGAATCTGCCATGTGGGTATAGTAGAGCCAAATCTGCTGCCCGGGATTTAGGGGGTCGCTGGGGACGCGAACTATAACGGAAGATGTCCACTCCGGCATCCTGCTTAGGTAACCCTCGTAAGCCGAAATCACGGGCGTTACACCGACTTCCTCTCCTCCGAAAATATCTAGTCCCTGGTGCCTATGCCCGGGGCGGAAGGAGTCATCCCATAAATATCCAATGATCCCATTTGTGGGCAGAATGAAAGGGGCATCGCCACAACGCTCGCCTTGCAGAATTTCCCAATTGCTATATTCTTCTGGGGCGTTAGACCACCGCATGACCTGAACTGAACGCCCGCCAGTGGAGCGCATATTTCGGAAGATTAAATAGCCACCGATAATAGCGACGACGAAAAGTGTGGAGAGAATTAAACGTTTTACCATGATGCTGATTATAACGCGCTCTGCGCCATATTAGGATGTTTGGAAAATCTTGTTTTTCCCAAGATTGGTTTGACGAGTCTTCTCAGTGTATGGTATTATCCCTCCCGCTAATCCAACCTATTTATTGGTTGGTTGTCTGTATTTACATACAAAGGAGAAGCATATAAGCGCCCAAAAATTTCGTATAAACGGAATGATTCGCAGTCCTGAAGTTCGCTTGATTGGTGACGAAGGTGAAAACGTTGGGGTTGTTACGCTCAAAGAGGCAATGGATATTGCCGCTGAAGCAGGAGTTGATCTTGTAGAAGTTTCGCCTGGAGCGAAACCACCCGTTTGCCGTGTGATGGACTTTGGAAAGTTCCAATACCAAAGAGCCAAAAAAGAAAAAGAAGCACGTAAGCAGCAAACCAAGGTTGAGCTTAAAGAGATTCGTTTGCGCCCGAAAACAAATGATCATCACCGCGGCTTTAAAGTAAAAGATGCGAGGCGTTGGCTGACAGAAGGCAAAAAAGTTAAGGTGACAATTCGTTTTCGTGGCAGAGAAATGGATTACCCAGAAATTGGACGTAACCTTTTAGATACCATCGAAGCAGAATTAACCGAGGTAAGTACAACTGAACAAAAGCCAAAGATGGAAGGACGACGAATGATGCTCATCTTGGCTCCGTTAAAATAAGAAGAAATTTTCCTTTAGCTATAGTCCCCGCGGGAGAATGACCCAACCCGCGGTATTTTTATGAAAGGAGTAAGAGTATGCCCAAGAAAGTAAAAACCAAGAAATATAAACTCAAGACTCATAAAGCGACTTCAAAACGTTTTCGCTTAACCGGTTCTGGGAAATTGGTACGCACGAAAGGCGGTAAGAGTCACTTCCGTCGTCGTACGTCAAAGCGCACAAAAGCTTTGCTTGATTCAATGGTTGTCGTTCAAGGCAGCGGATTGGTGAAGCGTATTAAGCGACTTGCGCCCAATATGAAAAAATAAGGGTTTTGCAATAGCAATACCCTGAAAGCGTATCCAAATTAGTTGCAGCTTTTGAGTGTAATAACTGGTGGCGAGCAAGCTCGCGCCGACGCTCATCGGTTAGCAGGAGATAAAAAATGGCAAGAGTAAAGAATGGTCCTCACGGACGACGAAGACATAAAAAAGTACTAAAGCTGACCAAAGGTCAGTATGGCTCGAAGAGCAAGCTCTTCCGCCGAGCAAATGAAGCGATGCTGAAAAGTCTCTGGTACTCGTACCGAGATCGTCGCAATCGCCGACGCGACCTCCGCAGATTATGGATTGCTCGCATCAACGCCGCCTCTCGTTTAAATGACGTTACCTACAGCAAACTGATCCACCTGCTCAAAAAAGCAGATATCCAGATCAATCGCAAAATGCTTGCCGATATGGCAGTCCGCGATCCCGAAGCCTTCGCCGCAGTAGTGGCACAGGCGACTAAATAGATAATTTCATCCCTCCGATTTTCGGGGGGATGTTTTTTTAACAAGCCTAAAGAGTGCTGGCTTCAAAATAAGATACAATGGGGGTATGAACGAAATTCTGCTCGAGCACTCTCTCCCTAATCATAAAATATTCCAGATTGTGCAGGGTGATATCACCATCGAAAAAGTCGATGCCATCGTCAACGCGGCAAATAGCCAATTGCAGCACGGCGGTGGCGTAGCGTGGACAATCTCTCGTCGGGGCGGCGATGTTATTCAAAGCGAAAGCAGGGCATGGGTCGCGAAACACGGTGAAGTCAGCCACGCCCAACCCGCCTATACCTCTGCCGGAGATTTACCCTGCAAATATGTGATCCATGCTGTCGGGCCCATTTGGGGGGATGGAGATGAGGACACAAAACTTGCGGATGCCGTTACTGGATCTCTGCGAGTCGCTTCTGACCTTGGGCTTGCTTCCGTGTCAATCCCCGCCATCTCAACCGGAATTTTCGGATTCCCCAAAGAGCGTGCGGCGAAAATCATCTTCTCGTCTGTTGAGCATTATCTCACCCAAAACGGTGATGCTTCTCTCTCTCAAGTTCGTTTGATTTTATACGGTCAAGCCGATGCAGAACTTTATCTTGGCTTTTGGAAAGAATATAAAAAAGCGTAGGTCACGTTTTCAACGTGACTTTCTCAAAACCGTCACGGTACAAGCGTGACCTACAGCTTCATCAAATATGATCACCTCCCCACAAAACCCAAAACTAAAATTAATTCGTGCACTACAAGGGCGCGCAAAGGCGCGTCGCAAGGAGAAAGCTTTTCTTGTTGAAGGCGTTCGTCTACTCGAAGAAGCAATCGCAGCAAAATGGGATATTCGTTTTATTCTCCACGATCGTAGCTTAAGTGAGCGTGGGCAAGAATTGCTTCAATCTTTAGCAGATATTGAAATCGAAAAAATTGATTCTGCTTTGCTCAAATCAGTCAGCGATACTGAAAACTCACAAGGCATAATCGCCGTGCTCGACGATTCCAAAATCCCCATTCCCGATTCCCCTGATTTTCTTCTGATCCTTGACCAAATCCGTGACCCCGGCAATCTCGGCACCCTTTTGCGTACAGCCGCTGCCGCGGGCGTGGATGCGGTCATCCTCCCGCCCAAAACAACAGATGCTTTTTCGCCAAAAGTTTTACGGGCGGGGATGGGGGCGCATTTTCACATTCCCATTATCTCGATGAATTGGAAGGGAATCGAAAAACAAGTAGCAGGTCTTACGGTGTTTTTGGCTGAAATGGAGGGGGGTGTTAATTATACGGAAGCAAGCTTAAATCAGGGTTGTGCTCTCATCATCGGCGGGGAGGCAGAAGGAGCAAGCAAATCCGCACGAGAGTTAGCGCAGGCGAGCATCCACATCCCCATGCCGGGAGAGATGGAATCGTTAAATGCGGCTGTGGCGGGGGCAATTCTAATTTTTGAAGTCGTCAGGCAGCGCTCTAGACGGATACGCTAATGGGACGTTTCAGTTATATGCGAAGAATGGGGTTGAAGTGATAGAATAAGTTCGCGCTGTATAACATCCAAAACGGGGTTTTATACAGACCGTATATAATCCGTTATGATGCATTCGGCCGCATATACACTAGTTGGGTGCCATTAATAATTTGAAGAAAAGAGTTCGATAGAGTCAACTGCCGATGAATAATTTTTCCTTTACTAACTTAATTGTTGGTTTGGCATCATCAATAATCGCTATCATCCTGGAGAGTGCACTTGTCAAATTAGGTGTGGTAAGAGGGAATTTTATCGGCTTGGTCTTAGTTCTAATCTTTGCGATTATTCTTATGAATACAATTGAAATGCAAGACTCAATTTTATCCTTTGCAGCATTCATTGCAATATTAGGCCCTTTTGGAATAAATAGAGCTGATGTAATTGATACTACTATGAAGGGAAGGTGGTCGTGGAAAGACAATGAAGAGAGTCAATAAATTATACGGCACCCAACAAAGCGTGCATTTGACTGGCGGGATTCATCGCGAAAAAATTTCATAATTCTGGCTTGAACAATTACCGCTATAATAAACATCGTTCTCGCCCGCCCACCAGCAAGTACCGATTACTGCACTTGTCAAGAGCAGTGAAGAATCTCTTCT
>JABGOQ010000132.1 GCA_018645405.1 Anaerolineae bacterium
AAACTGTAGGTTTCATCTACTACCTCTATAAGCTTTTTATCGTCTATCGCTATTGCTAATCCACGCAATTACGCATCAAAAGCAGAGTGCTCAGAAAATTTACTGGCCAAAACTTCAAGATTATCAGCACATCCATCACTTCCTAAAGTAAGTATGTGGATATGTGAGCGATGAACATTTATCACTGTATCTCGTGCTCGATATAATAACTGAATAGATTGATCTAATTCAATATTTAGCCGATGAATTTTTTCGTCAAGTTGTTTTGTCACTCGTATTTGGAGAACACCCCAAATTCCAATAATCATGACCACAATTAAATTCAGGACACTGAGTAGCTCTGGCATAAATCCTCCTAATACTTACTTACTCGACATCGAATTGCTGCAGACATTTAATAAAAGTAACAAAATATCTAAATTGGTGTCCCCTAAAATCCCTC
Source organism: Anaerolineae bacterium (assembly GCA_018645405.1). GTDB lineage: Bacteria > Chloroflexota > Anaerolineae > Anaerolineales > Villigracilaceae > Desulfolinea. The sequence continues at coordinate 443 of JABGOQ010000132.1, forward strand.
CGCCACATACTCCCCCCACACCTCACGCAGGATATTCGCAATTTCCCCTAAAGTCATATCATGCTCAACCGCCTCAATAAAGAGCGGCATCAAATTCTCTGTGCCTTTTGCCGCACTTTCTATCCTCACGCGCAACTCAGCCACTTTTTTCTCATCTCTGTTCTCTCTTAGCTCTGCCAACTTTGCTCGCTGGGAGAGTTCAATCGTTGGGTCAACGGCAAGGCGTTCGAGGGTCATTTCTTCGTCTACTTGGAATTTGTTTACACCGACGACGATCTCTTCTTCGCGCTCAATCGCTTTTTGGGCATCGTAGGCGGCGTTTTGGATTTCACGCTGCATATAGCCACCCTCAATTGAATTCAGCGCACCGCCCATTTCATCGATTTTGGATATATATTCTTCGGCGCGTTTTTCGATTTCGTCTGTCAGATGCTCAATCAGGTACGATCCTGCCAGCGGATCAACAGAATCTGCTACGCCAGATTCGTGGGCGATGATTTGCTGTGTCCGCAAGGCAACGCGCACCGATTTCTCGGTCGGGAGCCAGAGGGCTTCGTCCATGGAGTTGGTATGCAAGGATTGTGTCCCGCCGAAGACGGCCGCCAACGCTTGAATGGTCACACGCGCTACATTATTTTCGGGTTGTTGGGCGGTCAGGGTTGAGCCAGCGGTTTGGGTATGGAATCGCAGCCGCCACGATTTGGGGTCTTTTGCGCCAAATCGCTCTTTCATCGTGCGCGCCCACAATCGGCGGGCGGCGCGGTATTTGGCAATTTCTTCGAGCAAATTATTATGCGCGTTGAAGAAAAACGAGAGTTGCGGGGCAAATTTATCCACGTCCAAGCCCGCGTCAATCGCTGCCTGCACATAGGCGATTCCGTTTGCGAGCGTAAAGGCCATCTCTTGCACCGCAGTCGAGCCAGCTTCACGGATATGATACCCCGAAATGCTGATCGTATTCCAGCGTGGCACTTCGGCTTGGCAATATTGAAAAATATCCGTTATCAGGCGCATCGAAGGCGTGGGCGGGTAAATATAGGTTCCGCGTGCAACATATTCTTTGAGAATATCATTTTGGATCGTGCCGCGCAGCTTGCTCACATCCGCGCCTTGTTTTTTTGCAACGGCGATATACATGGCGAGCAAAATCGCGGCAGGCGCGTTGATGGTCATCGAAGTGGAAACTTTTTCAAGCGGAATCTCGTAGAAGAGTTGAGCCATATCTTTGAGAGACGAGATGGATACCCCGACTTTCCCCACCTCCCCAGCCGCGAGCGGATCGTCAGCATCGTACCCGATTTGAGTCGGGAGATCGAACGCGACAGATAAGCCTGTTTGCCCTTGATCGAGCAGATACCGGTACCGAGCATTGGATTCTTCGGCGGAGGCGTAACCAGCGTATTGCCGCATCGTCCAGAAGCGTCCCCTATACATTGTCGGCTGAACACCGCGCGTAAATGGGTATTCGCCCGGGAACCCCTGAGATGTATCCATAGCGGAAGCAAGTTCCGGGTCAAGAGCGAGGCGAGGCACTTCAATCCCGGAAGAGGTTTTAAATTCATCTTTCCGTTCTTTAAATTTATTAAGTGCAGGATTGAGGGTTTCTTCTTCCCAACGTTTCTTTTCATCTTGAATAGTCATTTTCTCACCGTGATTTAAAGATTTCTATCCATTATAATAGAAAGCAATAGAAATAAGAATTTGAATGAAGGAGCTATATATGAAGGTGATCGCAAATATTGCAGCAGCGATTTTGATTTTTTTCGGCGTGATGTTCATTTGGGGGGCTTTTGGCTCCAACCCGCAACCTGCGTGGATTTGCGTGGGCGGCGTGAGCGTGGCGATTGGTTTTGGCCTGATCTGGTTCGCGCAAAGAAAACCTAAAGCTGCGCCGGGGGAAGAAAGTGTATCGGTAAATATTGATTTGCCGGGTGAGATCAGCCTTGAAACATTAACTTGCAATTCCTGTGGCGGAACACTGACCAGCAAAAATATCGAACTACAAGCTGGCGCTCCGATGGTAGTTTGCCCTTATTGCGACACGACTTATCAGATAAACGAAGAACCGAAGTGGTAGAAGGTTTAAGGTTCAAAGTTGAAGGTTCAAGGTTAAAAACCTTAAATTTTCAACCTTGAACTTGCAACTCAAAAAGGATTTTCATGAAACAACGTTTGTTTGCTTTTTTTATTGTTTTTGTGCTTGTTTTTAGCTTAACGACCAGCGTATTCGCACAATCATATTCCCTTGAATTGACCCAAGAAACTGTTCACGTCTACTGGAATACTGATGGGACAATGTCTTTGGAGTACTCCCTTCTCTTTAAAAACAACCCCGATGCTCTTGCAATTGAGTTTGTGGATGTAGTGCTTCCTGATAATAACTATATTATTAGCGAGGTGTCTGCTGAAATTGATGGTCATGCTCTGAGCGTTGAAGAGAAGTATCAGGGCAAGGGACCAGGTGTAGCGGTTGACTTAGGGGAATATCCTATTCTTGCTGGTGAAAGTGGTCTTGTTCAGATATCTATCGGGCTTATTGAAAATGTACTAAATCCCGATGCGGATGCGAACTATGTCAGTGCGATTTTCAACACAACCTGGTACGGTAGTCAATATATAACAGGGGATACCGATTTGACAGTTATTTTCCATTTGCCTTCTGGCATCCCAGCCAAAGAGATACGCACTCACGCTCCCAGCGATGACTGGAGTGGCAATAGCGAACCAGAAAGCGCTATAGATGAAGCAGGACGCCTCACCTATACTTGGCATGATGAAAAAGCAAACGGATTTACTCAATATGCTTTTGGGGTATCTTTTCCAAACAGCTATGTTCCCGCTTCTGCTATAGTCGAGCCTGCCTCAGCGAAAGTTACTGCATTTTCTCTCAGCCCAATCATTTATATCCCTGTTTTGGTGTTTTTCGTGATCATTGGATCGGCTTGGTTAATACAGCGTAGGACGAGCACTAATCCCGACGAGAGTTAGTCGTGATAGACAATTGACTTCTTGCAAAAACTAGTAATTTGACAGTTTGTTAAAAAGAGTGTTTATTGGTTTCGATACGCTCATCTAAAAGCATTCGGAGCTACTCAACCATCTTCAAAAACAAAAGTGTCATGTGGTTAGAGCAAAAATTTATTTTTATCATTGTTATCGCCGCCAAAAACAGCGGCGAAGAAAATTCCAGAGTTAGATAGCTTTGTAGATCGCAATTCAAAGAAGGAGTACCCCATGAAACGTAAACTCTTTATTCTTGCCTTAGCCTTTGCGCTTATTTTTAGTCTAACATCCAGTGCGTTTGCCCAATCTTATTCTTTTGAATTGGAAAAAGAAGAGGTGCATGTCTATTGGAACGATGACGGCACAATGTCTTTGGATTACGTCTTTGTTTTCAACAATAACGCTGGTGCACACGCGATTGATTTTGTAGATGTGGGGCTGCCCAGCAGCTATCGCTTCAGTTCAATCGTTGCCGACGTGAACGGAAACACTGTGAGCATTGATTCTGATTATCAGGGCAACGGCACAGGTGTGGCAGTCGCTTTAGGGAGTCACGCTATCCCTGCCGGAGCAAGCGGTCGCGTTCATGTTTATGTCGGCTATATTGATCGCGTTTTATACACCGATGATGACGATGAAAGCTACGCCAGCGCGGTTTTTGGCACAACTTATTTTGGTAGTCAATATGTTACAGGCTCCACCGACCTGACAGTTTCGCTGCATCTGCCGCCAGGCATTCAACCTGATGAGTCGCGCTATCATCTCCCTAATAATTGGGGCGGTGCAGAAGAACCAGAAGCATCCATGGGGTCATCTGAGCGTGTTACCTATACATGGCACGACCCCAACGCCAATGGTCATACCCAATATAAATTTGGTGCATCCTTCCCGAAGAGCTATGTGCCAGAATCAGCCATTGTCACCGCACCTGTTATTGACACATCGGGAATTGATGAAGATGCCATCATTACAATTCTGATGTTCTGTTGCTTTGGATTTTTCTTCCTCGGTATTCCAATTCTCTCCGCTGTTCAACAACGCAAACGTAAAATGAAATATTTGCCGCCCAAGATCGCCATTGAAGGACATGGTATCAAACGCGGGTTAACCGCAGTCGAATCGGCAATCCTGATGCAGGAGCCACTGGACAAAGTGATGACAATGATACTCTTTGGCGTAATCAAAAAGGATGCTGCCGAAGTCACCAAACGTGAGCCGCTCAGGCTAAAAGTCGCTTCGCCGCTGCCAGAAAAATTGCATAAATATGAAAAAGAATTTCTTGAAGCCTTCGCAGATGGCAAAAACAATCGCGCCAATCAACGCAAAAAAATGCAAAAGGTAACCATCAGTCTGGTCAAGACCGTTGAGAAAAAGATGAAAGGCTTCAGTCGCAGAGAAACGCTTGCCTATTATAAAAACATCATGGAGCGTGCCTGGAAACAAATCGAAAATGCGGGTACGCCTGAAATCAAAAGCCAGATGTACGATGAAGCCCTCGAATGGACAATGCTGGATGAGGATTTCGACAACCGCACACGGGATGTCTTTCATCGTGGTCCCGTTTTTGTACCAATGTGGTGGGGGCGATACGATCCCTCGTACAGTAGGCCTGCTACCGCCGCATCTAAACCTTTCGGCACCCCATCATCATCCGCGCCAGGCAAAAGCTTGGCATCCTCTATGCCCCAACTCCCGGGGTCAGATTTTGCTGCATCAATGGTGACAGGCGTACAAGGCTTCTCAGAGAAGGTTGTCGGCAACCTGAACGATTTCACCAATAATGTCACAAAAAAAACCAACCCTGTGCCCGTCTCCAAATCCAGTGGACGCAGCAGTGGTGGCAGCGGGTGCGCCTGTGCCTGTGCCTGTGCCGGTTGCGCCTGTGCCTGTGCGGGTGGAGGTAGATAGTTAGAAGTTTAAAAGTTGGAATGTTTGAATATTGAAAACACAATTTATAGGTATTACGAAAAATGATTGAAACGCTAACTAAAAACAAAATCACAAAATGGTTGAACATTAAACCTTCAACCTTTGACCCTAAACCCGGTCTCTTCCACTATCGCCACGAAAATGGTGACGAGAAATCGCGCATCCATCTGCGTCTTGACCCAGATGGGCACGGGACTCTGATCGTCAACGCAAATCAGGTCATGCACCTGAACCCGACAGCGGCATTAATGGCGTATTTGGTGCTTGAGAAAAAAAGTGAGAAAGAAATCATCAAAATAGTACGTAAAGCGTATTCTGTAACGAAAGAGGAAGTGCTTACAGACCTGCAAACCTTAAACTTTCAACTTGATCAACTCATTCGTCCCGATGGCGCTTGCCCTGTTCACGAGTTAGAACTAGAAATAAATATGCCTTTCAGTGCGCGCCCAACTGCGCCCTACCGCATGGATTTGGCACTCACCTACAAATGTAATAACGATTGCGCCCACTGCTACAACGCCCGTGAGCGGACTTTCCCCAGCCTAAGCGTGAGTGAATGGAAAATAATTCTCGATAAAACCTGGGAGCTGGGAATCCCTCACGTCGTATTTACGGGCGGTGAGCCAACACTGATGGAGTTTTTGCCAGAGTTAATTGCCCACGCTGAAGAAAATGGTCAGATAACGGGATTAAACACAAATGCACGAAGATTGGCAGATAAAAACTATCTCGACAAACTGGTGTCTGCTGGCTTAGACCACGTTCAAATCACGGTCGAATCGGACGACTCTAAAATCCATGATGAAATGGTCGGTGCAAAAGCGCATCGGCAAACTATCCAAGGTTTGCAGAATGCGCTCGCTAGTCCGCTTTATGTGATGACGAATACGACCATGTTGCAAGATAATGTTCAGACCATCCCCGCGACGCTGGATTTCCTGGCGGAGTTGGGCGTGCCCACCATCGGATTAAATGCCCTGATCTATTCCGGGCACGGCACAACAGTTGGGACAGGGCTGCCCGAAAACGAGTTGGCACCGCTACTTGAAATGGCGCAATTAAAAACACAAATGCGTGGACAAAAACTGATTTGGTATACGCCCACCCAATACTGCAATTTTGACCCGATGAAGCTCGATTTGGGCATCAAAGGTTGCACGGCTGCGCTCTATAATATGTGCGTTGAGCCAGACGGCGCGGTACTGCCCTGCCAATCCTATTACACGCCGGTTGGCAATCTTTTGACCGATAGTTGGGATTCGATCTGGAACCACAGCCTTTCGACGCAATTGCGTGAACGACAAAACCTGCCAGAAAAATGCGGTGGCTGTGATTTGCTTGCCGAATGTGGCGGCGGTTGCCCATTACAGTTTGAAGAAGAGAACTTTGTAAAGCTGGATTTGTTAGAATTTTCGTAAAAATATCCACAAACAGCGCAGGTTTTTTAAAGATTTCTTAAAATCTGCCTAAGCTGTAGATAAAAAGGAAATGTTATGATTTTTCTCTATCTATTCATCGCATATTGGGTCGTGCTACTGACCTTCATTATCGTCAATCTCGTAAAAGCCAATCCGCAACGAACATTGGCAAAAGACCAGAATAAATTGCGTGGTACAGGCATTAGCTTTGAAGAGAAGAGCGATACAGAACACTATTTCATTTTACACGCCGTCGAAGATGGGATTGAGCGGATTACCTACACACCCAAAATCCGCAAACATGAAGCACCGATCTTGATGTTGCATGGCATGTGGCACGGAGCATGGTGTTGGGAACCTTGGCAGAAATACTTTGCAGAAAATGGCTGGGAAGTAATCACTTTTAGCCTACCTGGGCATGGAAAATCAACCAAGCAACGAACAATTTTCCTATGTACGCTCGATTACTATCTCGCTTTTCTACGCGATGAAGTTGCCCGCCTTCCACAAAAACCAATCCTAATGGGTCACAGTATGGGTGGCGCACTTACACAGTGGTATCTCAAATATCTCGGTGACGACCTACCTGCTGCTGTGCTAGTCGCTCCGTGGGTAGCGAAAAATTCCTATGCCGATGGTGCTCCGCTTCTTATCAAACTTGACCCTATCGGTGCACTACTAACTTTCATTCGCTGGAATACAAGCAGCTACGTCCGCTCTCCAAAACGGGCAGCTCTTTTGCTCACTACTGAAGGCGCATTAGTCACCCCTGAAGATTTACATGCTCAACTGACAAACGAATCCGCGTTGGTCACGTTCCAGCACATGCCGCCACTCTGGTATCCGCCCAAAGGCCTGCACACATCTATGCTCATTCTTGCTGCTGAAAAAGATGCCGTTGTCAGCCTTAAAGGATTAAAAGCTTCAGCAGAACATTATGGTGCCGAATTACTACCTATTTCAAATTCAGGTCATAATCTGATGATGGAAGCAACTGCACCAGAAACAGTAAAGAAAATTGATAATTGGCTTAAAAAGCAAGAAATTATTTAAGATTATCCAAAGATCGCACAGTTTTTAAGGTTTTTAAAAATCTGCGGATAAAAAGGAGACCCCATGAGTATCCTCGACACCATCCAAAGCTTTTTCACCCCCGCCAAGCCCCTCCCCGCGGGCGTGCTTCATTTTCAATCACCCGAAGATGACGAAATCCCCTACCGCCTGCATCTGCGGATGCATGGCGACGGGAATAGCATTCTTGTCGTCAACGCCGCTACAATTTTGCATCTTAACCCAACAGCAACCGAATATGCCTATCATTTCATCAAAGGTACAGACGCAAACGATGCCGCAAAAACAGTTGCCAAGCGTTATCACGTTAAAAAAGACCAGGCTCTACAGGATTTCCAAAACTTCTCCGAGCGGATTGACAGCCTCGTCCACACCGAAGATTTGGATCCTATCTCCTATCTGGGATTTGAGCGCATCGCTCCCCATTCGGCTGGATTAACCGCTCCGCTGCGCTTGGATTGCGCTCTCACCTATGAACTACCCCCAAATATGAGTGCCGACGATGCGCCCACGAAACGCGTCGACCGTGAACTTGCTACCGCTGAGTGGAGATCTATTCTCGATAAAGCTTGGGCTGCGGGAATCCCCCATGTCACATTTACCGGTGGAGAACCAACCCTGCGCGATGACCTGCCTGAGTTGATTGAATACGCCGAAGCAAAAGGCATGGTCAGCGGTCTCCTCAGCGATGGGCTAAAACTTGCCGATGCAGCTTATCTCAACACCCTCCTGATGACGGGATTAGATCACTTGCTCATTATCTTGCACCCAGAGAATGAAAAATCGTGGCAGGCTCTCAAAGTGATTATGCCTGAAGACCTTTTCGTCACCGTTCACCTGACAATTACAGAAGCGAACGCGGCAGAAGTTGAAGAGACGCTGGAGAAACTGGCATCCCTTGAAGTCACGTCGCTTTCATTGACCTCCACTCCAGATCAGGATGAGACTCTTCAGCTTGCACGGGAGCAAGCCGCAAACAAGGGCGTTTCGCTAACGTGGGATCTGCCTGTCCCCTACTCAGCGCATAATCCCGTCGCGCTCGAAACCGAAGAAGAAGACATCCCAGGCGGAGCGGGAAAAGCCTGGCTCTACGTCGAACCAGATGGAGATGTGCTCCCCGCACAAGGTCGTGCAAATCAAATTCTTGGAAATTTCTTAACTGACGAATGGAGCCAAATTTGGAAAAGCCACTAAAAGCCAAAGAACGTTTTGAAACAGAGTTCTCCTGCTCGCAATCTGTCCTATCCACCCTTGCCCCTGAGCTAGGGGTCGACGAAGAAACCGCGCTCAAAATTGCTTCCGCTTTTGGTGGTGGCATGATGCGTCATGGCGAAGTTTGCGGCTCAGTAACAGGTGCGTTAATGGCATTGGGGCTAAAATTTGGCTCTACCGCCCCTGATAATGAAGAAAAGATTCGCGAAGCCAGCCAAGAGTTAATGCGTCAATTTGAAGAGACGAATGGGTCATTGCTTTGCAGAGAATTGCTGGGCTATCATTTAATCGTTCCCAAAGAACTCGAAAAAGCAAAAGAAAGTGGTGTTTTTAATCAAGTTTGCCCGCTTCTAGTAAAAAATGCGACAGCGTTAGCAGAAGAGATTATGCTACGTGATAAATAAAGCGTGAAAGAGCACATCCGAAAAGATAAAAATTCTGTCTGATCTGTGAAATTTGTGGACTAATAAGGAGAGTCTCATGGAAGAAAGACGAAAACTCCCTCGAAAATATCTAATGGTTTACTCATCCATTTATGAGCAAAACACGGGCAAAATGCTCGGCTATCTCTGTGATCTGACGCTCGACGGGCTGATGGTCATCAGTAAAGAAAATCTTGAGATTGGCAAAGAAACCGAAATCCGTATTGATTTGCCTGAAATTTCCGCCTTTAAAGAAAGCTACCTAAAAATCAAGGTGCACGTTATCTGGATCAAACCCGATCTTGACCCCAGACTTAACAATATCGGCTTTCAATTTCTCGAACTCTCAGAAGAACAGAAACCCATCATTGCTCAAATGATCGATTCTTATGAATTTCGGCGCGAAGATGGCAGCCCACTCACATCGATCAACGACCTAAATTAATAAACCATGTCCAAACTCCCCAACTACAACAGCTATTGGGTCATCCCCGATCAATTTATGGCGGGCGAATACCCTGGCCATCAATATAATGAAGAGCAAACCCCGTACCGCCTTGATGCCCTTCTCGAAGCCGGCATCACCACCTATATAGATCTCACAGAAGCCAACGAGCGAACCCCCTATGACCCAGTCCTAAAAGAAAGAGCGGGCTATTATGGCCTTGATGTGCAATATCATCGTTTCTCTATTGGCGATTTTGGCACTCCTTCACTCCAAAATATGCGCGTCATCCTCGATTCCATCCACAAGGCTCTTGCTCGGGGAAGCAAACCTTATGTCCACTGTTGGGCGGGCATGGGGCGCACAGGCACCGTCGTTGGTTGCTATTTTAACGAAACAGGCATGAGTGGCGCAGATTCTCTCAAAAAAGTAAATCGTCTTTGTTATTATGCGCCCTCCCCCCAAACTAAAGGGCAGAAAGAATTTGTAAGAAATTGGCAGAAATGACATCCCACACCTCAGCCCCTCTCCCAAAAAGAGAGATAGGCTTTAATTGGCATAAACGCTACTTACAACAAGCCAACTGGACACAAGAATTACGCGAATATATTTTTAAAGAAATTGGATTGAATGGATCATCTCGCGCCCTCGAAGTGGGATGCGGGACAGGGGCGATTCTTTCGCAAACCAAACTCCCCGTATTCGGACTTGATATTGAGCTTGCTTCCGTTAAAGAAGCAAAAATCCACACCCAAAACAGATCCCCATTAACCTGTGGAGACGCACTCTCTCTCCCTTATGCAGATGACAGTTTCGAGATTGTCTTCTGCCATTTTTTATTACTCTGGTTGCAAAAACCACAAGAGGCGTTGTATGAGATGAAACGCGTCGTGAAACCAGGTGGGCATATCATCGCTTTTGCAGAGCCAGATTATAGTCGTCGTGTGGATGAACCTGCTACGCTCAAAAACCTTGGCGAATGGCAAATTGACGCGTTACGGCGGCAAGGCGCAAATCCAAATATGGGTGCAGAGTTAGCAGAACTTTTTTATGGGGCGGGAATCAAAATTATCGAAACGGGAGTAATTTCAACATCCACGCATGAAGCATCGTTCGATGAACGTGCTATTGAATGGGAAACGATAGAAGCTGATTTAACGGGCTATATTCCAGATGCAGACATCCAAAAAATGAAGCACTTAGACAATGCGGCTTGGGAGCAGGGAGAGAGGCTTTTGTACGTACCGACGCATTATCTTTGGGGGAAAAATAAAGTATAATGCCCTTCATCATTTTGGAGGCTTACTTGGAAACACCACAACTTGCGGAATCTGAAATTCCGACAAAACCAATTGAAGAAAAAACGAGTTTCTTACGCTTTTTTCTTGATCTATTAGAAACTTTAGCTTTATCTGTTCTGCTATTTCTTGGCATTAATGCGCTCACCGCTCGCGTTTTAGTGGAAGGGTTCAGTATGCGCCCTACACTCGAAAATGGTGAGTACGTTTTAGTGAATAAGATGTCATACCGTTCAGAGCTCCCTGAGTATGGCGATATTGTTGTTTTTCACTTTCCCGTTGACCCAGACCAGGATTTTATTAAGCGAGTGATTGCTTTACCCGGAGATGAAATTAACGTCCATGATGGTCAGGTGATGGTAAACGAGCGCGTTCTAAACGAGCCTTATATTGCTGCTACCCCCCAATATGTGGGAACGTGGCACGTGCCTGATGATCAGATCTTTGTTTTAGGTGATAATCGAAACAATTCTTCTGATTCGCATTCATGGGGAGCTGTTCCGGCAGAGAATGTAATCGGAAAAGCTATTTTAACCTATTGGCCCCCTCCCGCATGGAAGGCTCTTGAACACGGGCAAATTATTTCGGAGATGCCTTGATTTTTGCTTCACATAAAAAATTCGATACTTATTTCTTAGGATTTCAGAAAACACAAATATAACTTGTGCTGGACATAGACAATCATGAAAAAGAAAAAACTCTCAAAAAGCTATCCCTGTAGAGAATGTCAGGCAGGTGTTGTTCGTCAGCAGCATATTACTTATTTCACTTGGTTGAATGATGAGCTAATTACGGTTCCCAATTTTCCTGCATGGGTTTGTGACCTTTGCGGAAAACGGGATTATGATGAACGCGCAATTTCCTGGTTATCAATGTTACTCAATCCTAACGCTGGGCGTGCATCTACAAAGAAGAAAATTCAACCACAACATCGCTCAGGAAAAAGCGCACCCTCTGTTTCCAAATAATCTCCAAGGAGAAGAATATGTCTCTCGCCAATCCATCACGCACACATCGCTTTGTTCCCGTTGATATTCTCACAACGAGTTACCGTGTTGTAGGAAAAATGATGGTTTCGAACACCGGGATAATTGGACTATTGAATAACCCGAATACTTCTTTCATGGAAATTCATGATGCGCGTTTGGCGCGCATCCACATGCCAACAAAATTGGCAGATCATTTTGAAGTCATTCGTCTCGCCAAAACACATCTATTGATTGTCTCCTTGAATCGGCGAGATGATATTGGTCCCCAATCGCTGGTACGAGGAGGGTATGCAACCACAAAACAATATGAGGTTTTGGTAACAATGCAAAACTATGAAACTGAGGGGTCTATTGAGTGGCAAGGTCGTTTTGATTTCAGAGTGTTAATGGCAGAAGGGACCCGAGATTTCATTCCACTTTATAATGCCAAAGTAACGGGGATTTTGATTCCCACTTTAAAAATTCAATCATCCGTGATGCTTTTCAATCGCACACAAGTGGATTTACTCGGTTTGCTCAACCAGCGTAAAGATGCGGAAGAGTAGTCTCATTTTCTTATTCAGATTTCAAGAAAATTCCTTGACCTATCATGCGGGGAGTGTTAGAATTCTGCTCGCTTGATTTCCCCGCCCCCATCGTCTAGGGGACCAGGACGTGACCCTTTCAAGGTCAAGACCGGGGTTCGAATCCCCGTGGGGGCACCTAGCTATAGACACAGTATAAGTGTCAGCACGACCATTCGCCCACAGTGGCGATATGAGAGAAAAAAACGACCCTAACAGGTCGTTTTTTTGTTAACCAAGAACACTATTTGTTAGCTGTAAAATAGAAGACGATAACTACAACCGTGCTATACTTGGTGGGTAAGAAACAAAAACCGAGCAGTGCTGGAACACTCTCGGCTGGCCTACGCAGTGCGGCGTAAGGCACTTCAAGCTTAGCATAAAAACGCCGCTTTCTCAAATTGAGTTTGCGGTGCTTTGTTTAATAAATAAGGTATAAGAAATATCTCTCAACATGCCCCATCTCCTTGAGACAAGTAGCTATACAATCATCTAATATTTACGTATTTGGGGGAACTCCCCAGGCCACTAAAACTGGAGCATAAAAAATCACGATGATCCCTAACCTAGCAAATCCCTCCCAAATCTCTCAAGACGAAATCAATGCTATTCTCTGGAAAGCCTGCGATACTTTTCGCGGGACGGTAGATCCATCCGAGTATAAGAATTATATTCTGGTGATGCTTTTTCTGAAATACATCTCGGATGTGTGGCTGGATAAAGAAGCGCACTATAAAGAGCAGTTTGGCGAGGATGAAGAACGTCTCCGCCGCCGAATGGGACGTGAACGTTTTGTGTTGCCAGATGGGGCAGATTATTACTCGATCTATGAGCAGCGGGGGGAGAAAAATCTCGGTGAGATCATTGACATTGCTTTGGCGGCGATTGAAGAGACGAATATTGAGAAATTGCAAGGGCTTTTCCGGAATATCTCTTTCAACCCAGAAGCTCCTTTGGGACAACCAAAAATGCGCAATGAGCGTTTGAAGAAGTTACTGGAAATATTAGCGAACCCCAAATTAGATTTTTTGACCGGGGGTTTTTCTGGTGGAGAAATTTTTGAGTTTTTAATTGAGAAATTTCCCCACGCTGAAGGTAAACGAGGTGGTGAATATTACTCCCCCAAAAGCATAATAAAGTTAATGCTAGATATTGCTGAACCCCAAAGTGGAATGAGGATATATGATCCCGCAATGGGAACCGGAGGAATGCTCGTTCAGGCTAATGAGTGGGTTAAAGAAAATGAAAAGAGAGATGGAAATATTAGCTTGTATGGCCAAGATATTTCAGAAGAAGCTATATTCCTCTCCAGAATGAATTTACTCTTTCATCAAATATTCGATGCAACCATATTTTCCGGGGACACACTTTTACACCCGCAAAATATTGAAGGCGAAAATCTGCAAAAATTCGACCTGATACTCTCTAATCCTCCATTCGGCTTACGACTTGGGGAGCATCAAGTGTCCGAATTGCGTAACGATCCCTTTAATAGATTTATTTATGGTTCCCCGAGCAGCACTGCAGATTTTGCTTTTCTACAACACATAATCGCATCTCTTAGTGAAACAGGAAAAGCAATAGTTGCTGTGCCTTCAAGAGTGTTATTTGCTTCCGGGCAAGATGGGGAGATCAGAAAAGAAATTCTCGAGGATGATTTGATTGAGGCGGTTATTAGCCTTGCCCCTGCATTATTGAGCAACACAGCCATCCCCATGAATTTGCTAATCCTAAACAGAGCTAAAAGCGCATCTCAAAAAGGCGAAGTTCTATTTATTAATGCTTCGACAGAATATGAAAGGGCAGATCGGCATAGGAATACGATTACTCAAGAACAAATCACCAAAATAAAAAATATTTATCAATCACATAAAGAAGTCAAATCTTTTTCGCATATTGCAAAACTCGATGATATTCGCCAGCAAGAATTCAACCTACTTCCACTTCGTTATATAGATTTAATAGATATTTCCAATTTTCTTGGAGGAAATGTTGAATGGTTGCCAATCTCAAAAATTGCAGAAATATTTCCTGGATCACAGATTCATCGAGACGCTCAGGGGCAAGGTGAGATTGCTATTATTAAAGCTGCCAACATACTCAATTCGAGGCTTCAGGTTACAGAGTTAGATGTAATTCCTCTTCCTGAAGATACGAGTCGTATTCTATTTTCACAACAAGGAGATATTTTAATTTCAAGGATAGGAAACAAAAAATTCAACTTGTTTTATGTTGAAGAAGGGTTTGATGGGGCTATAGTACATCAAAGTTTATATGTTATCAGAGTAGAAAAAGCCTATCATTATCTTCGTAAATATATTGTTGAGTTTTTTAGGTCAGAAAAAGGGCAAGCAATACTAACAAAAAACATCATAAATATGGGAGCGGCACTTTCCCTACGAAAATCTGATCTCCTTAGAATAAAACTTCCAGTTCCCGCCAATAGAGTTATAGACCTACTGGGCAAATTACACGCTGTTGAAGAAAAACTTTTAGAGCGAGTAGAGCAAGCTCAAAATATGCGAGCCGATCTTTTCAACATAGATAACCCTAACACTGTACATACACGATTAGAAGAATTAAGTACTGGTGCCCATGTTTTATCATCAAGCTTAGTGCAATCTGATACTTTGGAATATCAGGTACGGAATTTTTATCCATTCCCGATTGCATTTTCATATCGAACTCTGAACAGCATACATGAAATATCAGAAAAATACACAGAGCAATTGAGAGTTGCTGAAAATCTTTTGGCATTTTTGGCAAATATCGGAATAGCATTGTGCCAAGCAAGCAAAGTTCTTCAATCTGACAAAAATAAAAACCTTACTGCAACCTCCTTGATCGAAAAATTTGGTGGAGGAATTTCGCCAGGGGACTGGCAGAGTATGGCTTACTCTTCAGGGGTTTTACTCAAAGAAGTAGATGATTACGCACTTGCAAAAAGTTTCTCGTCTCTCTGGTTTAAAGGTACTGGCCGAAAAGCATCGGCATTTACAAAAGACACAAATCGATTAGCAGTATTAAAAAATGATCATAAACATGATCGAGGCCCTAAAATTTCGAGTGAATATGAAAAATACTCGACCGAGGTTCAGACTATACTTGACAGATGCTATGAAGCGCTTTCTTTTATGGTCAAATATCCAATGCGTTCAATGGAAGCATTAGATATAGACTGGCGAACCAAAGATGCTGTTTTAGATACCTTGGTATATATTGGAGATCATCCTGGGCTAAGAAAAGAACGAGTATCCTACCATGAACCACTACCTAAAGGCTTACTGTATCTTGAACTTCAAAAAGATATTTGGATACCTTTATATCCTTTTATCAGTGTACAGATTTGCCCATCCTGCAAAACGCGAGAAACTTATTTTGTTGACAGATGGGATCATTCAGGAAGCAAAGTTAAGCTAAAGAGTTTTGAGCGTAGTCATATTCACGAGAGCAATGAAGATGCAAAAAAAGTAGCCGAAGACATGCAAGAATGGATCACAGACAATCTAAAGGTGCAGTAAACACATGACCACTCCCTCCTCCCAAATCTCTCAAGACGAAATCAATGCCATCCTCTGGAAAGCGTGTGACACTTTCCGTGGGACGGTAGACCCCTCTGAATATAAGAATTACATTCTCGTGATGCTCTTTGTGAAGTATATATCGGATGTGTGGCGCGACAAGGAAGAGCAGTATATGCAGCAGTTTGATGGGGATCAGGAGCGTGTTGAGCGCCGTATGAAGCGCGAGCGTTTTGTGCTCCCGAAAAATATGGGCTATTACTCGCTCTATGAGCAGCGGAATGCGCAGAATTTGGGTGAGATCATCGATATTGCTTTAGCGGCGATTGAAGAGACAAATATCGAGAAACTACAAGGGGTATTTCGGAATATCACGTTCAACTCTGAAGCTGCATTGGGACAGACGAAGCAGCGCAACGAGCGTTTGAAGAATTTGCTGAACGACTTCCACGACCCGCGTTTGGATATGCGTCCGAGCCGGATTGGCGGGCTGGATGTTATCGGTAACGCGTATGAGTACCTGATCGGGAAGTTTGCTGCTGGAGCAGGCAAAAAAGGTGGAGAATTCTACACGCCAGCCGAGGTTTCGCGTTTGTTGGCGATGTTACTCGATCCGCAACCGGGTGAACGGATTTATGATCCCACTTGTGGCTCTGGCTCGCTATTGATCAAATGCGCCGAAGAAGTGGATGGCGATGATTACGCCCTCTATGGGCAGGAGAGTAATGGCAGCACCTGGGCGCTGGCGATGATGAATATGTTTTTGCACGATGTGAGCCAGCCACATATCGCCTGGGAAGATACGATCCGCGCGCCGCAGCACCTTGAAGGCGATAATTTGATGCGCTTCAATGTGGTGACGGCGAACCCGCCTTTCTCGCTGGATAAATGGGGCGCGGGGACTGCGGCGAACGATCCCCATGGTCGATTTTGGCGCGGAGTGCCGCCCAAGAGCAAAGGCGACTATGCCTTTTTGACGCATATGATTGAGAGCACCTATGTGGAGGAAAGCCAGAACGGGCGCGTGGGTGTGGTGGTGCCGCATGGGGTGCTTTTCCGTGGGAGCAGTGAAGGGAAGATCCGTCAGAAGTTGATCGAAGAGAATTTATTGGATGCCGTAATCGGCTTGCCCGCCAACCTTTTCTTTGGGACGGGCATCCCCGCCGCCATCTTGATCTTCCGCCGCGCTCGTGCGGATAGAGGCGTGCTCTTTATCGACGCCAGCCGCGACTTTGAACAGAGTTCCGCTCAAAACAAACTACGCCCCGAAGATTTGGCGCGGATTATGGCCGCTTACAAAGCCCGCGAATCCGTCGATAAATTTGCCTATGTGGCGAGCTTTGAAGAGCTTAAAGAGAACGATTTCAATCTGAATATCCCGCGCTATGTGGATACCTTTGAACCAGAGCCCCCCGTCGATATGGGCGTAGTAAATACAGAAATCAGAAATTTGAAGGATGAGTTAGGCGTAGTGGAAGAAAAGATGGCGAGTTATTTGCAGGAATTGGGTTTAGATGAGTAAAGCAGATCTCCCTGTTGGATGGGAGACTATAAAACTTGGGGATGTATCTAAAAGGATGCATCAAGGGATTAATACAACTGCGGATAAGATTGAGTATCAAAACTCTGGTGTTCCAATAATTCAAGCAAAACACATAACATCTGAAACTTTAAATTTCGATGGGGCTCGTTTTGTATCACAAGAGACATTCGATAGCTATAAACAAAAATACTATCCGCGCATAGGAAATATCCTTTTTTCTAATATTGGCACCATAGGAAGGTCTTTGGTAGTTAAACAAGATGCTAATTTTTTAATTGCTTG
>JABGOQ010000030.1 GCA_018645405.1 Anaerolineae bacterium
CGCATCCGAGGTCTGGATTTGGGAGCAGATGATTACATCACCAAACCCTTTAATCCACAGGAAGTGGTTTCCCGCGTGCGCGCCGTGCTTCGTCGCACAGGCAGTACTCCAGAACCTATATCACCGCAACCCATTCAAGTTGGTCGTTTAGATATTGACCCAATCGCACGTAATCTCGATGTTGATGGTCAAAGCATCTCGTTGACCGCAAAGGAATTTGACCTACTTTTATATTTCGCACAACACCCCCAACAAGTATTCACTCGCTCACAATTGCTTGCCCATATTTGGGGAGACGAACTTTATATTGATCCATCCACCGTGACAGTTCATATTCGCCGTCTACGGGAAAAAATCGAAGTCAACCCCAGCCAGCCCCAATATATTCATACGGTCTGGGGCGTAGGCTATAAATTCTTGAGTAAGTGATCAGAGTGATTTCTGGATACAGATTATGAGACAACAATACTCTCGCATCATTAATTATCTACTTGGCATACTTACAGCCCTGCTCCTAACGGTCGTGCTTATTCAATTGGTGATGCACCCTCCCTCAGGAGATTTGCGCTATCTGGCACTCTACTTAACTTTCACCAGCGTGGTCTCCGCAGTTATAGGGCTTCTTTTCCAACGCTTAGGTTGGTGGCGACGTCTTCCCCGTCTGAGCTATGCGCTTATTCTGGGATATGTACTAGCGGGTGGGCTGACCCTTTTCAACGTCTGGGTGACCGCTCGCCTGATGTTCATTAATCAACACGATCTGGCTTTGGGCAGTTTACTGCTGCTCTTTGCTGGAGGTATCTCAGTAGCTTTTGGATTTTTCATTTCCAATACCATCACTCAAGCCTTGGGGAATCTGGTTGAAGGCGCTAATAAACTCAGCCAAGGCGATTTTTCAACACGCGTTACCGTCAACGGGAACGATGAGATCGCTCAACTCTCCAGCGCTTTTAACGAGATGTCTGCCCGCTTGGAACAGGCTGCCGAAAACGAACGCGCACTTGATGAAACGCGCCGTAATCTGGTCGCTTGGGCATCTCACGATTTACGGACTCCGCTGACATCTCTACGCGTGATGATCGCAGCAATGGTTGATGGTGTTGTCGATGACCCCGAAACAATTTCTCGTTACTTGCTTCAAAGCCAAAACGAGATCACTCGTATGAGTAAATTGCTCGATGATCTATTCGAGCTGGCTCAATTGGACGCTGGGTTTGTTGATCTAAAATTTGAATGGATCAGCCTCTCTGACTTAATTTCAGATACACTAGAGAGCTTCGCCGCCCGTGCAGATGCGCAAGAAATTATTCTGGAAGGGTCCATTGACCCACAAGTCGATCTTGTTTGGGCTGCCCCCGAAAAACTCAGCCGCATTCTGGATAATTTGCTCAGCAATGCTTTACGCTTCACGTCCAAAAACGGCACGATCCATTTAAGCGCAAAAAACAAAAAGAATACAACCCTCGTCACAGTAAAAGACTCTGGAAGCGGTATCGCACCAAAAGACCTCCCCTTTATCTTCGATCGTTTCTATCGTGGTGAAAAAAGTCGAACGCGCGATAAAGCCAAAAACAACAATGTCGGTTTGGGCTTGGCTATTGTCAAAGGCTTAGTAGAAGCACATGGCGGCGAAATTTCAGTTCAGAGCAAACTCGGTCAAGGGACGCAATTCCAGTTTTCCTTACCAAGACATGAATAGGAATCTATTCTTATGAAATATTGGCTTCTCTTTTTACTGGTATTCCCTCTGGCAGCATGTAGTACGGTTCAGCCTCAGCCAGAAGAAGCACCCCAAATAAAGGCTAGTACCTCATCACTCCCCGATTTGGGAGAAGCCCCTGAGTTGCAAAACGAAGTTTGGCTTAATACCGATGCTCCACTCCACTTGAAAAACCTACGTGGCAGCGTCGTCTTAATCGATATGTGGACCTTTGGCTGAATAAACTGCCAACGGGTAATTCCCTCGTTGAGGGAATGGCATAAGACATATCAATCTCAAGGCTTGGTCATCATCGGCAATCACTATCCTGAGTTTAGCCATGAGCATGATTTAGATAATCTGAAAGAAGTCATCACTCAGTTAAATATCAAATATCCCGTTGCACAGGACAACGATGGAAAAACCTGGCGTGCCTATAAAAACCGCTACTGGCCCACGCTTTATCTAATCGACAAGCAGGGGCACATCCGCTACACTCACATCGGCGAAGGTGCTTATCAAGAAACCGAAAGCGCAATCCAAAGTCTCTTGGCCGAAACTTATCCCTAAATTAAAGGACTAAAAAATGCAGACAAAATATAAATCAGTTCCCATAAAATCCTCCGAAATTACCCCTAAAGAAGATTACCTCTCACGGCGGGATTTCCTCAAGCAGATGGGGATCGTCACCGCAGGCGCGGCACTTTTAGCAGCATGTGGTACTCCAGCGGATGAAATGCCCGCTACGCCCGTGCCCCAAATTTTGAGTGCCGACCAAGAAACATCTTCTCTATCCGAAGAGCTGACTGCCCAAGATGCCGTCCTCAACTATAATAATTACTACGAATTCACCACCGATAAAGAACGTGTAGCAAAACTTGCTGAAAATTTTCAATCCTCCCCGTGGACAGTAGAAGTCAGCGGCTTGGTCAACGCCCCAAAAAATTTCAGCATCGAAGATATTTTGGGCAACTTCAGCATTGAAGAACGGATCTACAGAATGAGATGTGTCGAAGCCTGGAGCATGGTCATCCCCTGGAATGGCTTCCCCCTCGCCGAGTTGCTGAAAGCCGTAGACCCAAAGCCTGAGGCAAAATACGTCCGCTTTGAAACCCTTGCCGATCCAGACCAAATGCCGGGTTTAAGCAACGGCCTTTACCCCTGGCCCTATCAGGAAGGACTCCGTTTGGATGAAGCGTTAAACGATCTCACGCTGCTCTCCACCGGGATATATGGGGAAACGCTAGCAAGCCAAAATGGCGCACCGATCCGACTTGTCGTCCCATGGAAGTATGGCTTTAAATCCATCAAATCCATTGTTAAAATCGAACTGACCGCTGAACAGCCATCCACTTTTTGGGAGGATATTGCCCCCAGCGAATATGGTTTTTTTGCCAATGTCAATCCAGATGTTTCGCACCCGCGTTGGTCTCAAGCCAGTGAGCGCAGAATTGGAGAGCTAAAACGCCGCCCCTCGCTGCCCTTCAATGGCTATGCTGGAGAAGTTGCCCATCTTTATGATGGGATGGATCCGCAAACACTTTACTAACGGAAACCCGAAAGGTTTTAATCGCATCAAAATTAGCCTAGAATCTGTTCATTAAAAACCACTTAATTATAAATCCGTCTGAATAAAACCTTTCGGGTCTCAAGTCACAATGAAAAAACTCACTCTTCTTCAAACCTTAATTCATATAGGCAGTTTATTTTCACTTGCCAAGTTATTCTTCGATTATTTCACCAATAATTTCAGCCCCAATCCCATTCAGGATTTAGAGCAACAAACAGGATTTGCCGCAATCACACTGCTGATTCTCTCTCTAGCAACGACACCATTACGGACGCTTTTCAATTGGAAAGCACCCTCCAAACATCGTCGTGCGTTGGGGCTTTATGCTTTTCTTTACGCTACTTTGCACGTTACTATTTATCTTGCCATTGACTACGCCTTCGATCTAAATTTGCTCATCGAAGCGACGCTCGAAAAACGCTATACACTGATTGGTACGATAGGCTACCTTTTACTTATCCCCCTTGCGATTACTTCGTATAAATGGGGGATGAAGAAAGTTGGCAAAAACTGGAAGAAGCTGCATAGGCTTGTGTATCTGATTGCCCCTATGCTTATTCTTCATTTTGCTTGGGCGCGTAAAGGCGACATCTTCTCTTTGCAAGGGAATGTCTTGCAGCCCTTTATTTATGCTTTGCTTGTTATTTTATTTTTAGTTCTACGCATCCCTGCTATTCGTAAAAAAATAATTTCTTTGCGTAAATAGTTTTTACGCTTTGAGTTTGTTTTTTTGTTCTTCAAGAGAATCTTTATCCATAGTTAATATATGTATATTAATTTAGTCGTCTTAGTAGGGGCTGTGGATGATGGGGATAAAATAGATATGAAGGCAAAACTCCCCTGCATATGGGGAATGAAATTAGAGCGCCCTGTAGATATATGGAAGTTTGTGTAAAAAGGCGTGTGGATAAGTTAGCGGAGAAATAAAGGATAGAAAAAGCACTTCTTGGATAAAAAAGCCCTTTTTCTATATCTTGCGGTGTCTGCATTTTTTACCCCAGATATAGAAAAATCTTTGAAATACTATGCACATTTAGTTTTATGTTTTCCACATATTATATAGACCTTGTCCACAGGTTTATCCACGCGTAAATCTTGAGGGCGAGCTATCAAGCTCAAACTACGGGCTTTTCGGCTTTTCATCCCAGAAAAGTATTCTTTAAGATATAATCTGCCGCATGAATGAAGAAAATACACTTACTAAAAAAGAAGAAAAACTGATTACTTTTAAACGAAATCAATTCTATACAGTATTGACGCTTTTCGCTTTTGCTTTTGGCGTATTGGTCGGGTATTTTATTTGGGGTACAAATTCCTCAGTCCCTGTTGCGCCTGTGGAGGCTGCTGCGCAACAGCCCTTAGCTGGAGTGCAAGCACAAGCTGCTGGAATTGAAAACCAGGCACCAACTGAACGTTATGAAATCCCGATAGAAGGATTCCCCAGCGAAGGCCCAGAAGATGCGCCTATCGTTATCGTTGAATTCAGCGATTTTGAATGTCCCTTCTGCACCAAATGGCATAACCAAGTTTACGCACCCCTGCTTGAAGAATACCCAGACCAAATTCGGCTTGTTTATCGCAACTTCCCGTTGACCAATATCCACGCAAATGCCTTTATGGCATCTGAAGCGGCGATGTGCGCGGGTGATCAGGACAGCTATTGGGATTATCACGCAAAGCTTTTTAATGGTGAACTTGGCTTAACTGAAAAAGCTCTAAAAACTTATGCAACTGAGCTTAGCCTCGATGAAGACACTTTCAGCGAATGTCTTTCATCTGGCAAATATAGCGACTTTGTGCAAAATGATATGGACTATGCCATAAACCTTGGCGTTCGTTCTACACCGACTTTCTTCATCAATGGAGTCGCCGTTGTCGGGGCTCAACCTCTCAATGTTTTCCAGCAAATTATTGACGAAGAACTAGCTAACAACTAAAAAGTATTGCGTTATTTCTAAAACCGCCAAGCCGCCATTTTTATATTGGCTCCTTGGCGGTTTTCTTGTAAAAAAAGGTATAGCAGAAACTCGGTTTTTTCTTGGAAATAATTTTACCTTTCCTTTCCCTAATATCTCAGCAAAAGAATTATGCAGTGGATGAAAAATCGAATTTCTTGATTGAGGAATATATATGAAAAAATTTGTCGCTGTTGCGGGCAATATCGGTGTGGGGAAATCTACGCTGGTTGAGATGCTCTGTGAAAAACTGGGCTGGGAACCTTTCTATGAGCCTGTCGCTGAAAATCCCTACCTCGCCGATTTCTATGAAGATATGCCCACCTGGTCATTTCATTCGCAGGTTTTCTTTTTGTCGCATCGCCTTCGTAGCCACCACGATTTGGCACAGCACCCCACTTCTGTTATTCAAGATCGCAGCGTCTACGAAGATGCCGAGGTCTTCGCTCAAAACCTAGCCAAACAGGGGCATATCCAGCCGCGAGATTATCAGACTTACCGAGAACTTTACGAGACGGTGATTGGATTTTTGCCGCCCCCCGATTTGGTCATCTATTTGCGAGCATCTACTTCAACTTTATTAAGGCGGATAGAAAGGCGTGGTCGCGATTATGAGCGTGAGATTGCCCCAGATTATTTGACGGGATTAAATGATCTCTACGACTCATGGATTGCCGGATTTACGCTTTGTCCCGTCCTGACAGTTCCTGCCGATGATTTGGATTATGTGGCACACCCCGGACATTTGAATTTGGTCGCCGCTAAAATAACAGATATGCTGACCGGAAAGAAAGAAGTCAACTTCGCAGCAGATGAGGTTGCCAGGGCGGCGGATTAACGAGAAAATGATGAAAGAAAAAAAAGAAACGACTAAAAATCCTCAGCCCATTCAAACTTTGTCAGATATTGGATTTGAAGCAGTCGGGAACTGGTTGCTCGACTGCGATGCAATAAAACATACCCTAACAAAACATGGTGCTTCAAAAAAAGTGTTGTATGCTTTCACTTCTGAAGACGAGGTTTTGTATATTGGGAAAACTATCCGTTCTCTAACTCAACGACTCTATGGCTATATAAATCCAGGATCCTCCCAAAGTACGAATATCAAAAACAACAAAAAAATCAAAACCGTGTTGAGACAAGGAAAAGAAATAAAGATTTTTGTTTTTGCCCCTCAAGAAAATGAAATAGCATACAGAGGTATTCCTGTAAACCTTTCTGCTGGCTTGGAAGATAATTTAATTGCTCTACTACAACCATTGTGGAACGATACAGGAAAGGAGTAAGTCACGCTTCAAGCGTGACCTACACTTAACGAGAAAACCTGACAGGTCTTGGAGACCTGTCAGGTTTTTAATTTAACGGTATCAAGCCAAAATCACGCGCGATCTGCAATTGAATTATTAGCGAGGGTGATGAAATCGTCTACAGGAATTGCGCCGCGATCTTCACCATCCCGCATCCGCAGGGCAACGGCATTCGCCTCCATTTCGGCATCCCCAACGACGAGCATATAGGGAATTTTCTTCTTCTGCGCTTTGCGGATTTTTGCACCCATCCGCCCGCTATCGGCTGCTACTTCGGCACGAATCCCCGCACTAACGAGTTTCTTCTTGACTTCATAAGCGTAGTCAAGGTGATCGTCGGTGATGGGGATAAGCACCGCCTGCACAGGGGCGATCCAAACGGGGAATACGCCCGCATAATGTTCGATGAGGAAGCCGATCATGCGCTCGTGGGTGCTGAGGGGAGCGCGGTGGATGCAGAGGGGCGTTTCATCTTCGCCCTGCGAGTTGGTGAAGTGAAGACCAAATTTCTCTGGGACAGAAAAATCCACCTGATTGGTGGCGAGGGTAAATTCTTTGCCGATTGCGCTCCAAACCTGTACGTCAATTTTAGGGCCATAAAAAGCAGCTTCATCGGCAACTTCAACATAGCGCACGCCGCCATTTTTCATTGCACGGCGCACCATTTCTTCGGTTTTTAACCAGAGTGGTTCGTTGTCTATATATTTTTTGCCAAGACCTTCTTTGGCGTGGGTGCTGAAACGCATAACATATTTTTCGATATTAAAAATCTCAAAATACTTCATATAAAGATCAATGACAGCCATGAACTCTTCTTCAAATTGCGCTTCTGAACAATAGATGTGGGCATCATTCATCTGCATTGAGCGGACGCGCATTAGGCCAAAAAGTTCGCCACTTTTTTCATAACGGTAGCAGGTCCCATATTCAGATAAGCGCACGGGCAGGTCACGATAACTGCGTGGTCGAGCATCGAAAATCTTATGATGCATCGGGCAATTCATCGGCTTTATATAATAGTTTCCGCCCTCCATCTCCATTGGCGGATACATGCTCTCAGCGTAATATGGGAGATGTCCACTGCGGATGAAAAGATCTTCCTTTGTCAGATGCGGGGAGCGGACTTGTTTGTAACCTGCTTCGCGTTCCATCTGCTTTGCGAGCATTTCGAGTTCTTCAATGATCACCGCACCATTTGGCAACCAAAGCGGTAGCCCGGGACCAACTTCCTCGTCAAAGGTGTAAATATCCAATTCTTTGCCGAGTTTGCGATGGTCACGCTTCTTTGCTTCTTCGAGTCTCCAGAGATAGGCATCCAATTCTTCTTTGGTATTCCATGCCGTGCCGTAGATGCGTTGAAGCTGCGGATTATTCTCATCCCCGCGCCAATACGCGCCAGCGATGGACATCAGCTTAACCGCTTTGGGATTAATATCACCCGTGTTATCTACATGTGGTCCACGACATAGATCAACAAAAGAATCGTGGGTGTAGGTTGAGATATCGGGTTTTTCATCAAGAGGGTTGCCGTATTCGTCAAAACCGCCTTCTTCGAGACCTTCAATTAATTCCAATTTATAAGTCTGTTCTTTGAAGATTTCACGCGCTTCATCGGCAGAAAGAATCTGCTTAAGAAACTCATGTTTGCCATTCAAGATTTTACGCGTTCGCTTTTGGATTTTCTTCAAATCTTCTGGCGTGAGGGTACGCGGCAAATCAAAGTCATAATAGAAACCATTTTCAACTGGCGGTCCTATGGTGTATTTCCCCTTGGGGAACATCTCCATCACGGCCTGCGCCATCACATGCGCCGCCGAATGTCGGATTTTATAAAGTTCGCTATCTTCGTACCTTTCTTGTTCTGCCATAACTATCTCCTATACTTACGTTGGTGGTTGAGTAGGCGATGCTTTTCGCCGTATCAAAACCATTATCCATATAACACAAAACTCTCGTCCCAATAACTGGGGCGAGAGTGATCTCACGGTTCCACCCAGATTTACTCGATTATGCTGAGTATCTCTTTAAGCCGATAACGAGGCAACCCGTTTCACTTACTGAGTTTTTTAATTATCGAAAAACTGTTCTGCTCAACACTCCTGGGTGGTTTTCTGTGGGTAAAATTTGAGTAAGCTCTCAATCTTCGGCTCGCTCTCTCTGGTAATTTGATTTCCACATACTCGTCCCAATCAACGCGTATTTATTTTATTTAGGCAGAGTGACAAGTTCTGCCCCGTCAAAGTGGGCGGTATTGGACTCGAACCAACGACCTTTGCGATGTCAACGCAACGCTCTAACCAGCTGAGCTAACCGCCCGAATTGAGATGCGTATTATAACGAGGGTATGAGAATTTAGCAACAGCAATTGGATGCTTACTTGAAAAAAAGATTAAAAAGGTACCAAGAAAAAGCAATACTGTATAATTGCACACAGGAAAGTTTTTCCATGTTATTGATCCAATACATAGAGTTATAAGGAGAATAAAATGCCCGAGATTAGTATTCAAAAACAGTGCGCTACACTCACAGACTTGGTGGACACTGAGTCCTTCGGTGAACCGGTAGGAGAACTACCAAAACAGACCGATAGCGGTTTTTTTGAAGATAATAATCTGTTCGCAGGCACATGGGAATGTGAACTCGGCACTCTCAAGCTTGATCTTGATATCACTGAATTTTGTCATCTTCTAAAAGGTCATTGGATCCTAAGATCGGAATCCGGGCAGGTAACCGAGATAAAAGCCGGTGACAGCTGGGTCTTTCCACGTGGTTGGAAAGGTACAGCTGAAGTAGTGGAAACTGTACGTAAGGTTTACTTAGTCGTCAGCTGAATTACCAAAGTCCCCAATTGCTCACTCTAAAAAGTCAACTCTTCAGAGTTGACTTTTTTTATACATTTGGTCAAAAAAAATATTAGCTGAGTCTAACAACGCCTTAGACTCCAAAACCAAAACTTTGCACTTTCTCTCCATAGCCACACACAAACTCCCGCTACCTCTTCCAGATTAACTTCTTCCGTCACGATTCTTCTATCAGTGTGTTATTGAGACATATATTACCTAAATATATGTTTTTATATTTTAATACGGTGAGAAGAATCCTAATACTGGAGGTTTTATGAAGATATTCAAAGAATGGTGGAATAACGATCTTTCAAAAGGGGTGAAATTTGTTTTTCTGACATTGCTTGCAAACGGACTCCCCGCCTTTTTAATTTTGATGAGTTTACCAAAGATGACCGAGGTTTTATTTGTATGGACAATAAAGCCAGAGATCAATGCACGGCTCGTAGGTGTAATGTATAGCAATGCCTTACTCCTGGTCGGGATTGGTGCATTTCAAATAAAATGGGCCAGGGTCCGCATCACGATGGTGGTCATTACTCTTTTTTCCATTCTGGCAACCTTGCTAACATTCTTTTACCTAAAACCTTTCTTGGCTCATCCCTGGTATCACCTTGCCTACTGGCTAATTATGTACCTCATCCTCTTCTTTGCTGCGCCATACGTTTTTGTGACGCATGAAAAAAAAGATGGTGGAAGACTCCCAATCCAACTCCCGCTAAATGGCGTAGCCAAACTCGTTGCTTTCCTCTCGATGCTCATCAGCCTAATTGGTGGTCTAATGTTGCTCTTCAAAATAGATCTTGTTAATCAATTTTGGCCCTGGAAACTCCCTCCTCTGGTTGGCGGTTTAATCGGTGTACTCTTCATCACACATACGGCTGCCTATGCTTGGGCGTTATGGGATGGAGATTGGTTGCGAGTGCGTCCCATCTTTTGGCAAGCCCCGCCAACAGGTCTTTTATTCATGCTCCTGCCGCTAATCCATCCCTCTGACTTGTATCCAGATGCAGGAACGTCTCTACTCCTATTCTATTCTGTTTTTGGATTTGTAGCCCTCGCGAATTTGGGCATCATTTTGGGATATCGCTCTACTGAGAAAAAATATGTTTAATAAAGAAATTTCTAAAGCTGTACGTTTGGATGTGCTTGGTCTTTTTCTCGCGGGCTTGAACAACACCTTCCTGGCATTATTGGTAGCTGTCTTCATCCATGGGCCTGGCACGACTGCAAATCAGCCTGATTTATTACTGCGTGCCAGCTGGATCGCTGAACATACCCCGCTCTGGAAAGTTGGCTGGCTCTTCTGGTTTGCCCCAACGCTCAGCTTTTCCTGGAGTTATTATGCCCTTGGTCGGCATTTGGATTCTGCTCGTCAATGGCGCAATCTGGCGATAGGCGTAGCATTAATCGCTGCTGCTGTGGATATTGTTGGCGTGCTTGTCAATATGACAGTCTTGCCCGAATTGGCGCAAGAGTTAGCCAGAACAATAGCCAATCCGGATCCAACACTACAGGTTGTCTTTCGGTCAATGGAAAAGATTGCCAACAACCTGACCAATATCGGTGGATTCGGGTTGTACACGTTGGCAGGAGTCTTGCTTTTACCGGCCATCTTTGCTACTCCGAGTTATCCGCGTTGGCTGGCCAGGCTGGGAGCAACAGAGTGGGTTATCTCTTCAATTGCCATAGCTTTATTGATTTTTGCACCTGCTCTTGCAACCGGTCCTTTGATAATAAGCTTCTTCCTCTACGCCCCATGGGTTTGGGGAAGTGCGCTTTGGCTCTTGCGTAAACAAGATTGATGAAAGAAAATTAGCGATCTGACACTTTTGTTTTTGAAGGTGGTTGAGTAGCCCCGAATGCTTTTAGAGGGGCGTATCGAAACCACAAAAGAGATTTTCTGATTATTGTTGGTTTCGATACGGCGAAAAACATCGCCTACTCAACCAACAAACACTGTTTTTAGCAAATTGTCAGGCGGCTAGAGAGAAAAAACTCCCCAATTACAAATTGGGGAGTTTTTAGTTTAGAAAGCAAATTTATTTATCAAGCTGTCTGCGTCAAAGCATCTATAAAAACATCCACCATCTTTTCTACATTCACCTCTTCAGATATGATCCGCCACGATTCTGCCCCCATCTTGCGCAGCCGAAGAATGTCTGAAACAGCATCTTCTAAGCTTATTGTTAGGGCATCTAAATTATCAGGTGGGATTAGCCAACCATTCTTTGATTGGACAAGATCGTCTTGTGTGCCATCTCCTTGGGCAACAATGACGGGTAGCGCATGAGACATTGCCTCTTGAACAGATAATCCACCGGTGCCAGGCAATACGAATATATCTGCTTCTCTCCAGACAAGATTTAGCTCTGCGCCATGACGTTTGCCTAAAAATTGGATTTTCGGAATCTCTCCTGATGTCATTCCGGAGGCAAGATTTTCCAAATGATCTCGCTCGGGGCCATCGCCGACTATCCACAAACGTAGCATGAGGTCTTCTGACATCCTTTTAAAGGCTTGGATGAGATTATCAAGACGCTTGCGCGCTTGCAATCGCCCAACAAAAAGGATGATGAGTGGCTCATTGGCTTTATATAGAGGACGTTGAAGCATTTCTCCTTTTGGTTTGAGGGCAACAGAGTTATGGGCTACAAAGATTTTTTCTTGAGGGATATTGAGCGCGGCGTAATCATCGGCACCACGTTGACTGTAGGCGATGAGGGCATCAAATTTGTTGAGGAAGCGCATCCAGTTTTTTTTCTGCAACCCAGCCAAAACCCCCGCGCGTTGTGGCGCGCCTAATCCCCAACCAATTACGGGGTGGTTGCGGGCGCGCATCCAATTAATAGCAGAAGGCGTAGATAAATAACGCGGATTTGCCTCCACGATGAGCGCATCTGGGTTGGTATTTTCAAGCCAATTAATAATTTTTTCTTGGTGACAAAAATAAAAAGACCCACTTAAAAGATGACGATTTTTAGCATGCGTATATTCGGCGACACTGAGATTCTTACTCGTAGAAATATGCTCCACCGCTCGTGAGTCGCCCGCGAAAAGGGACATCCCGCCTTCACAAGCAGAGGCAAGCGTGTCAAAAAATGGCGCACGGTAATGAGGCAAAACGCGTTGCTGGAGGGCTAAACGTCCTGAGAATTTTTTGCCTATCAACTACTCTCTCCTCTCAACTCTCTTAAAAATCACACTTTTCTCATCTGAGTATACTTCATCCCAATTTTTCGAGAAACCCACCGCTGGTATTAGCTGGCTCTGCTCATTTTTTGAAAGTAAAAGCAAATTTATGCCTTCTTCATCGAGCAGGCTTTCCCAATTCCACGCGCCCGCAGAGATGGCTTTGTATCGCTCCCAATGCTCAGGCGGGTAAACTTCAAAACGGGTGTCAATCCACACGGGGCTTTCGGGAAAGGCATAAACGAGATAACTTGAATAGGCCAAATCGGCCCAGATTGGCGCGGGTAAATCGGGGTGAGATTTTAGCCATTCGGTCGCGCCTACGGGCGTTTTGGTAGAAAGCGTAGATGGAGAATCTGCCCACCAAGCGTCACGAATTCCAGGCAGGAGGGCAAGAGGAATTATGAGAATAAAAATGGCGATGGCATAATCCATTTTTGGGATTCCGCGTCTCGGGCGGGATTGTAACCAATCGTTAAGCATTTCTGCGGTGTATATAGAGAGAAGGAAGAGGAACCAGATCCCGTAGCGGAGACCGGAAAGAGCCAGCCAGCCGAACCCCAGCATCCAGACGACCGAAAGCGGGCGGAGCGAACGTGACATGAGGCTTGCTACCGTTAAATAAAATAAGATCCATCCGAAGAAGAGATTCATCTGCCAACCCTCGTTTGTGGGCGGCATCCATTCTCGGCTGTAAGCTTGGTTGGAGATGACCGTGAGAGAATCTCTAACGTAAACCCAAACACCAAATCCGCGCGGGTTGAGGAAAGTGGCGAAGAGGGCGGCGAGGAGGGTGAAGAAAAGAATCCGCTTATTGCCGCGTCCAAAGATCAATGCCGCGCCACCCAGCAAAAAGAGCAGGACGAAGGAACCGTGGAGATTCGTCCAGAAGATGCTGATGAGCGGTATCAAGCCCAAAACGCGCGCGTCTCGGTTTCCTTCATCCCATTTTATGAGAATATATATTGTCAGCACAAAAAGCGGATAAGTGAAAAGTTGCGGGCGCATCGCCCAGTTGACGCTCCCTGCGAGAATTCCGAAAAAACTGATAAGGCTGGTAAGTTGCGGACTTGCGCCTTTATCCCGCATGATTTTCCAGAGGAGGCTGTAGGTGAAGGCGAGGAGGATGCCGCGTAAGAGAATGGTGAGCGGGAATTTGCCGAGTTGGTAAACCCAAAAGAGAATCAGCGCGGAGAGCCAGGAGTGATAGACCATTGGTTGATCGGCTTGGGTTTGGGAGAAGGTTTCGACGGTGGGGATGGCGTGCGTTTGCGCGATTTCGCTACCCAAACGGAGATACCACCAATAGTCGTTTGGCGAGATGGGGAGGAGAAAAGCGAGGATGAGGAGGATGAAGAGGGGAAAGGAGAGCCAGAGGAAGTTTTTGCTTTTGTTCATAGGGGCAAAGGGTTTTGTTGCAGATAAATAGGATAAACGCGGATTTTTATCTGTGTTCATCCGTTTTTAGCTGCGGTTAATTTTTTATTCAGGAATATGCGGAGCCTGCCAACTTGGAGATTTGTGGACGTGAACGACTTTCCAATCTCCATCTATTTTGACGATGACCCGGCTCTCATTATGCGAAGCGACTTTTACGCCTTCAGAGAGGGCGGTGCTGATCATCAAGGTATAGCTTGCTATCGCTGTATCACCATAACGTTGGATGTTGAGATTCGCCAAGTCAAAGCGAACGGGAGCCGAGTTGCCTTCTGCGCCGAAGACGGTGCCGCGTTTTTCGTTGGCTTTCATCATAAATTCGTGAAAGGGGAGGCCGTCTATGCGCTGAGGTGTTACCCACCACTCGTAGAGAGTCAAATCTTCGGTGCAGGTTTCGTTGTAGGCGGGGATGTCGTTTTGCATGATGGTGTCGAGGTGGTGTAGAAGGAATTGATGGATTTCTTGGTCTTGGGGCATGAGATACTCCTTTTTAAGGTAGATGTGCATTGCATCTGTGTTTAGATGCGTTGCGCATCGTTTCTCAAAAGTACGCGTGAGCTTTTGCTAGATCCGAACTGCAACGCATTCTACAAATGCAATGCAGTTCTACATTTTATCTGTGTTCATCTCTAGTCAAAAATTTAAGATATTTCTCAACCATCAACTCTAAGCCTAAATTCTTTTCGGCATGTTGACGTGCGCCATTTTGATATTTTGGGAGATTGGTAAGGATTTCCATTGCGGCTTCTGTGAGAGCTGAGATATTAGGCTCTTTCAATTTCCAGACATCGCCTCCGTAGGGGACTGTTTTCCCTGCTGTAGGAGGAACCAGCTCTGATAATGAACCGGTATCAAAACCAAGCACAGGAAGTCCGCAAGCGAGGGCTTCAATAACGGCGTTCGGGCAGGGGGGATTCACTTCGGCGGAAAAGTAGAGATGTGCAGAACGGTCAATTTCGGGGATGTCGCTGCGCGGCACTACGCCAAGAAATTTAATATTGGCTTTTGTTTTGGAGAGAATTTGGGCTTTACGAGATTCATCCACGCGTCCGACAATGAGGAGTTCGATGGGGAGATATTGCGTCAGGTTCTCAGCAAGTTTTACCGCCCAGCGGAGTCCCATATCTAGCCCGCCAGCGAGGCTGCCTTCTACGAGGAGGAGACGGTATTTATTAGTGCTACCATCTTTGGTCGTTAGAGCTTTTTGGGGAGCGGGGGAATAAGTATTTAAATCTACTGCGTTATGGACTACCGTATAAGAAACGCGCGTTTCACCATACCAATCTTCCCACCATTGATGGGTGAATTCGCTTTGGTAGACGATTTTGTCAGCTAAAAATCTGCGGATGAAGGCAAGGTTAGCGTTGCCGTATTCGGCGCGGAGATGATAGCGAAATCCCGTCCAACGTTTACGTTGTACCCAGTTGATTCCATCCAAACGTTGGATGATGGGGGTGCCGCGTTTGCGGGCACGATGCAAACCGAGCAGATTCTTTGTCCCCGCCAGAAGCAAGATGAAGTCCACGTGTGAATCGTCGAGATCGTGGGTCACTTTGATGCCGCGGGACATTAATCCCTCTGCAAATTTAAGGCGAAAGGAGCCAACGCCTCCCATCGATTCTACGCGGGGGTAAATGCAGATTTTTGTCATGTGAGAGATTATATCGTGAAACGGGTTTCGTAATTTCTAAATTCACTTTTTCACCTTTTACGTATTACGAAATACGTCTAATTTATGGTATCCTTCATTATCCTAGTCTACATGGAGAGTGCATGTATATTGCCATCGAAGGGGTGATCGGTGTGGGGAAAACCACGCTTGCTCGCCTTCTGCAACCCGCTTTTGACTCTGAAGTTTTACTTGAAATTTTTGAAGAAAATCCTTTTCTTTCGGATTTTTACGGCGACCGTGACCGTTACGCTTTTCAGACGCAGATGTTCTTTTTGCTCAGCCGTTATCATCAACAGCGGCGCAGCGTCCCTGAGCTTTTAGCAAAAAACGGAAACCTGCTCTCGGATTATACTTTTGCAAAAGACTCTCTTTTTGCCCGCATCAATCTTGCAGGAGATGAGTTGGATATGTACGGACGTGTCCACGAGGCTTTAGCAGAGAAAATCAAACATCCCGATCTGCTCGTTTTCTTGCGCGCTGAAACCAAAACACTGATGGAACGAATCGAGATGCGCGACCGCCCCTATGAGCGCGATATGGATAGCGGATATATCGCAGAGTTGGGTAAAACCTATGCCGAGTTTTTCTCGAAACCTTATAATAATACGCCTGTACTAACGATTGATGCCGATGAGCTTGACTTCGTTCGTGAGCCAAAAGACTTAGAATTCATCAAGAAAAAAATTGAAGAGGCTCTCGAAAAAACGCCACTTCAACCAAAGTTAATTGAAAAGTAATTTAAACACAAAGGAAAAAATTAGCAATCTTTGTGTTTGATAAAAGGGAAATTTATGCGCATCACGCGAGATTTACTCCTCCGCCTGGCGAAAGAAAATACAAAAGAACGTGCTTTCAATACTGAGAGTATCATCGCTGCGTATCTGAGCGGATCCCTTTTGCAAGATGAGCCTTTGCTTGGTGGCACAACGGATATTGATCTCGTTTTTGTTCATAATTCTCCTCCCTCGCAACCTCGCGAAATAAGAGCACTTAGCCCCGATATTCACCTCGACATCCATCACCGTGAAGAAAAAGATTACGATCCTCCACGTGAACTGCGCAGCAATCCCTGGCTCGGGCACGAGCTATACGCTCCTCAACTGCTCTACGAAACCAAACACTTTTTTGAGTTCCACCAAGCCAGTTTGCGGGCAGGATTTGACGAGCCGAAAAATTTGCTAAAACGCTCCTATAAATTGCTCAACTACGCCCGCAAAATATGGTTGGATTTTCAACTCAACGATGCAGATAGCAGCCCCACGGCAATTCTTAGCTACTTAGATGCCCTCCATCATGCGGCAAATTCTGTAGCGGAATTGACGGGACCTCCGCTCGCCGAACGTCGTCTGCTCCTTGATTTCCCTGCGCGTGCCGAGGCGATAGAGCGCCCCGAGTTCGCACGTGGACTTTTAGGCTTGCTCGGCGGAACCGAAATCACCGCCTCATCCCTAAACGATTGGCTGCCCGCGTGGACACATTTTTATGAATTTGCCGCAGAAGCGACGGGGACGGATATCCGTATCCATAACGCTCGGCAAGCCTATTATAAGAGCGCAATCGAGGAGATGCTCGAGGGTGAGAATCCGCTTGCGGCACTTTATCCGCTTTTGTTGACGTGGACACTATCCGCAAAATCCCTCCCTGAAACTCAGATTGACGCATGGGAGAGTGCTTGCCTTCTTTTAAAAATCGGCGGCGAACACTTCGAATCGCGCCTTGATGGGTTAGATCAATATCTCGATGATATAGAAGAAATGCTCGAAAAAACGGTGCTTTCGCAGGGGTTTGAGATCGCAGAAATCGTTTAGACAAGTTTAGCAATAGCCAGATATGGGGGGAAAGATCGTAGAATCATTGCAGTTCAGTACTGTAGTACTGTGGATAACTCTCTAAATACTGTGGATAACCTATGTGGAATGTGGAGAACTCGCTCACTTGTTCGTGAATCAAAAAAAGTGACACCCCCATATACAGGGGAGTGATGTTTGGCTTTCTTGTATGTGGGGAAATGGCTAAAAGATGTGGAAACAGCTTTGGTTTTACCCCTTTTTTCCTACAATACTAATCAGTGACTGTTAATCAGGACAAAGGTACTCTTATATTCAACGGGTATGTACAGAAAAGTGTGTAAATGGCTCAAATTGGGCACCGGTCTTCAA
>JABGOQ010000019.1 GCA_018645405.1 Anaerolineae bacterium
TTCGGGGAGTGGGGGATATAGGTCATTATAGTATTCAGTGGTCAGTATTCAGTGGGGCAGTAGTCAGTTTTTTACTGATTACTGAACACTAATTACTGTTCACTGCCTCTAGTCTCTATCCGCGCAATACTTCTCGTATGCGGCGGTGTCCATTAGCTCGTCACTTTCTTCGTTGATTTCAACCTGAATAAGCCAGCCTGCGCCGTAGGGATCGGAGTTGATGACTTCGGGGCTATCTTCAAGGTCTTCGTTGATGGCGGTCACGGTACCGCTGGCCGATGCATAAACTTCTGCTGAAGCCTTCACAGATTCTACTTCCGAGATTCCGTCGCCGACTGCGATTTCGTCATCTGCATCAACCAATGCTTCGACGAAAACGATGTCAGAGAGTTGGTCTTGGGCGTAGTCGGTTAATCCCATTTTACCGGTTGCGGGATCAAGCCACTCGTCTGATTTGGTGTATTTCAAATTGCTGGGGATGTTCATTTGTCTAGCTCCTTTGGGGTAAGTACGTATTTCGTATTGTGTATTGCGTAATGATTTTCATTATGCAATATGTTTTACGCACTACGCTTAAATTAAAAAGCGCACGAAAAGTTCGCGCGCCCTCTGTCGTTTTACCTGAGAGATTCACTCCGTGCCATGACACGAAAGTTGCCCCGTCGGTGTCCTTATAAGGACTTTCCAGAGAAGTCTATAAAAATCGGGTTCCTTTTACCTGAGAGTTTCGCCTGAACTTGCCAGCCCAGACTTGCCCCTTCGGTGCTTTGTGCTAAAAGTACAAAGTCTCTCCCCGATTTCAGTTAAGTTGTCTGACCTTAATTTTACAGGCGAGAGGATAAGAAGTCAAGATGAAGAATGTCAATTATTAGATAAAATCGGACTCTCTTCATTGCTATCTTTCTCCATGTTCTATTTCACCGCGTTCATAAAATCTGCCAGCAGACCATACGCAGTGGTATGTGGACCAGGGTCTTTCTCTACTACCGAGAGATCGCCCAGCACATCGGTTTTGAATTCTACGATGGATGATGTTCCTTCTACACTATAAATCGGGGAATTGCTGGGGATGAGTTCGGGGGCGACTTTGGCAATCACATTCTCTCCATCTCTTTCAGCCGAGCAGATTAATTTATAGCGCTTGCCATCTTTCAATGCATCTGCAACCATTTCGGGGGTGATGTTGCGAATACCTTCTCGGTCTACATCTTGCGGCTTGAGGGGGATGCCCATTAAGACAGTCACCAATGCCGAAACTTTGATTGCTGCGTCCCAGCCATCTACGTCTCCGCTGGGGTCAGTTTCGGCGATGCCGACATCTTGACAATGTTTAACGGCTTCGTCGAAGCTATCACCCTGCTCAAGACGAGACAGGATCAAGTTTGTCGTCGAGTTTAAAATGCCTTTAAACGAGAGTAAGTTAGAGGCAGGGATGGATTCGCGGAAAAGTGAGAAGATGGGCGCACCATCCATAACGGTAGATTCGTGGTAAAAGCGCACGCCTTTCGCATCCGCTAAATCCGATAACTCTTTATACCCATGCACAACGGGGCCCTTATTGGCGGTGCAAACGTGCATCCCTAAGTTTAGCGCGGCTTTGACATAATCTAGCGCGGGCTGGCCTGTTTCGTGGTTGACGGAGGTGTTCTCAAACAACACGTCCGCTTGGGAGGTGCGAATCAGTTCGAGCGAATCAGATGCCGGTTGACCGGCAAGCAAGCCCAAATCACGTCCGTTTCGGACGGCATCTAATGCGGCGGGTAGGTCGATGCCATCCACGTTTACCGCCGAGCCGTGAGAGCCAGTCCCAATCCCCGTCACA
Source organism: Anaerolineae bacterium (assembly GCA_018645405.1). GTDB lineage: Bacteria > Chloroflexota > Anaerolineae > Anaerolineales > Villigracilaceae > Desulfolinea. The sequence continues at coordinate 1,823 of JABGOQ010000019.1, forward strand.
GAAAAGTTGATATTATAGTTGCTGGCGAGTTCATTTTCTTTGCGTAGAAGCAACTCTGCGAGGGCTTGCCCTACGTTTCCAAATCCAAGAAATGCGAGTTTGTAAGTTGTCATTTTTTCTCCTCTTTTGTAGGTATGGGAGTATACCAGCCATGCTATAATTTCATCCATCTCAACCGCCGAAGGAGAGCTTATGTACACAGAAAAAGACTTGCAGGAATTGGAAAAAAGCCTTGAAGAATGGGAAGAAGGATTACTAAAAAAGACCTTAGCGCGTTTTCCTGAGAGACAGGATGAGTTCATTACGACATCATCGGAGGCGGTCGAGCGCTTGTATACGCCTGCCAGCATCCCGGACTTCGATTACGCGCGTGATTTAGGCTTGCCCGGTGAATACCCCTTTACGCGTGGCGTTCACCCCACGATGCACCGTGGGCGTTTGTGGACAATGCGGATGTTCGCGGGCTTTGGTACCGCTGAAGAAACGAACGCCCGCTTCAAGTATCTGCTCGGCGAGGGGCAAACGGGACTCTCGATTGCCTTCGATTTACCGACCCTGATGGGATACGATAGCAATGCCCCCGAAGCTCTGGGCGAATTTGGTAAATGTGGCGTGGGGATTTCATCGTTGCGAGATATGGAAATTTTGCTGGATGGCTTGCCCTTGGATAAAGTTTCGACCAGCATGACGATCAACTCACCCGCATCTATTATTTGGGCGATGTATATTGCGGCGGCAGAGAAAACAGGCGTAAAACGGGGACAATTGCGTGGGACAACTCAGAACGATATTTTGAAAGAATATATTGCTCAGAAAGAATATATTTTCCCCCCTGAGCCTTCAATGCGATTGGTGACGGACACCATCGAATTCGGCACGAATGAATTACCGGGCTGGAATACGATTTCTATCTCTGGTTATCATATCCGTGAAGCTGGCTCTACTGCCGCACAGGAATTGGCCTTTACTTTGGCAGACGGATTTGAATATGTCCGCTGGGCGTTGGAACGTGGTTTAGATATTGACGATTTTGCACCGCGTCTTTCACTTTTCTTCAACTCGCATAATGATTTCTTTGAGGAGATTGCCAAGTTCCGTGCGGCGCGCAGAATTTGGGCACGGGAGATGAAAGAGACTTTTGGGGCGAAAAATCCCCGTTCGTGGCTGATGCGATTCCATACACAGACGGCTGGCGCATCGTTGACGGCACAGCAACCAGAAATCAATGTGGTGCGCGTTGCCCTGCAAGCTCTTGCTGGCGTTTTGGGTGGGACACAATCTCTGCATACCAACAGTTTGGATGAGGCTCTTGCGCTTCCTTCGGCAGAAGCTGTGACCATTGCCCTCCGTACCCAACAAATCATCGCCGAAGAATCAGGGGTGACGAATACAGTGGATCCGCTGGGTGGGTCTTATTTCATGGAGGCACAGACCAATAAAATCGAAGCGCAGGCTTATGACTACTTCCGTCGAATCGAAGATTTGGGCGGGATGTTGCCCGCCATCGAAAAAGGATTCTTCCAAAGTGAAATTTCGGATGCGGCATATCGCTATCAGCGTGAGATCGACCAAAATATACGGCGTGTGGTTGGGGTGAATGCCTATAACGAAAAGAAAGCTGTCAAAATCCCTATTTTGAAAATGGATCCTGAGGGATATGAGAAACAAAAAGCGCGGCTCAATGATATTCGTAAAACGCGAGATAATGAGAAGGTGGGTAAATCACTAGAACGTCTCAAAAAAGCCTGCGAAGGGACAGAGAATACGATGCCCTTTATTCTCGATTCTGTCCGCGAGTATGCTACGCTGGGTGAGATTGTGAATGTGATGAAGGATGTCTTTGGGGGGTATGAGGAGCCAACTTGGATTTAGGTGCCAGTATACGGTGGTCAGTTTTCAGTGATCAGTAAAAGATAGAATGCGGATTTGCGCGGGTTAGGCGGATTTTTAAAACTTTTTACCTTTAAAATCCGCGCGCAACCAGCGCAAATCCACTCAGAACTTTTTTCGGTGATTTGAGCGAAAACCCTAAAAAATAAGGAAAAATTATGTCAAAACTAAAAGTAACCATTTTCTCTGATTACATCTGATCATGGTGTTATGTCGGCCAAGGTGTGGTCGCAAGGTTGATCGAAGAGAAGCAAGCCGAAGTCGAGTGGCGTCCCTACTATCTGCGCCCAGATATACCGCCCGAAGGCATGGAACTACCAGATTGCGTCAAGGCAAATATGGAAGAAACAACAGCCCGCCTGAAGCAACTTGCAGATATTGCAGGCTTGGAGATGGTCTTTGGCACGCGTCTCCCGAATACGCGAATTGCCCACGAAGCCACCGAATATGCCCGTCAAAAAGGAAAGGGATTCGAGTTTCATCACGCCATATTTGACAAAATCTACGCTCATGACGAAGACATTAGTAAATGGGATGTGTTGCAGAACGCCGCTCGTGATGTTGGGCTTGATGAGGCCGAAATGAAACGCGATGTGGAGAATGGCAAATATACCGCCATCGTCAGCGCGCAAGTAAACGAAGCGAAGGAAATTGGTGTGAACAGCGTCCCGACCTATGTCCTGAACGATAAATACGCAATTGTTGGCGTGCAACCTTACGAAGCTTTTGTCCGAGCTTTGAAACAAATCGAACAGGAAAACACGTAGTTAGCCAAACTCTAAAGGAATATCTGATGACAGAAAGTACTGCTGATAAAAAAGCCCAAATCGCCTATTTCCCACATGGTGGGGGACCCTTGCCAATCTTGGGAGACCTTGGTCACCAGAAGATGGTCGATTTTATGACATAGCTCCCATCCCAGCTCATCAAACCGGATGCGATTCTCGTCATCAGCGCACATTGGGAGGAGAATGTTGCAACGCTCATCGGCGCAACAAATCCGCCGATGGTCTACGATTACTATGGCTTTCCAAAACTAGCATACAAAATTGATTATCCCGCCCTTGGGCATCCAGCATTGGCAAACAAAATAGTAGAGTTGTTGGGTGAAAACATCCTGATTTTAGGCTCGGGCTTTTCATTCCACAATCAGAACGCCTTTTTCGGAGGAGAGTTGGGTGCGCCTGACTCGAAGAATGATGCCTTCCACAATTGGCTCATCGAAACTTGTACTGAGCCGATGTCTCAGCCTGAGCGTGAGCAGCGTTTGAGCGAATGGGAGAAAGCTCCCTCTGCGCGTTATTGTCACCCTCGCGAAGAGCATTTATTACCCCTGCATATTTGTCTTGGGATGGCAGGTAAGCCCGCCAAAGTGGCATTCGACGATCAGATTTTAGGCAAGCGGAGTGTTGCGTTTTTATGGTGAGGAGAATGGCAACTTTAGAATATGCTCTTCCTACGAACTTACTCTCTTTAGGCGTGGGGATGAAAAAATCTAAAATCATCACTTGCGAATCTTGAGAAGCTTGCCGATCACAAAGGGGGGATACCTCATGCGCGTCGGATGAGATTCTTGATCGGGATGAGAAGCAAGTTCAGGTACACGTGTGTTACATCAGGTAAAAAAATGGGGTGAGGATAAGTGAAGATATTCACGTAGCAGAAAAACGCCAGATAGAAGCATAATTCATGGTATATTTCGTCATCTACTTGCTGAATATAGAGGCGTGTCGATACTTTTGTGAGTAGACTTTTCCAAAGATGTAATTAAGGTTAGTGGTTAATTATTGAGGAGGAAGAGGATGAAAATTAAATCCAGGGTGGTGTTTGGCATTATCATTTTTTTGTTTCAGCATGCAATTACCTTGGGGATAATTCATCCACGCCTACAACAGAACCACAACCCTATATTTGGATCAATGCGCCACTGGATGGCTCCAATATTCCTATGGAACCCAATATGCTTGTGTTTCATGGGATGGTAATTCGGTAGTGCCACTGTTTGAGAGGGTATTCCGGCACAGGTACGAGTTGTGAATTCTTTTGCCTGATAGAGCTGCTCCAGGAGAAGCCTGTACGCGATAGAATGAAAAAGTGAGTTTGAAACCAGTTAGGAGTATAGCATATGAAACTTAATCCACGTCTTCAAATGATAGCTCTCTCTCTCATGATGCTGGCTCTTTCCGCTTGTGGAACTTCATCTGGGGGACCACAAGTCTGGTTTGATCGCCCTCTTGACAATACAACCGCTCCACTGGCACCGCTCACAATACAGGCTCATGCTTCCGATGAAAGTGGTGTCGCAAAATTTGAATTCTATGCAAATGATATGCTTTTGTTCACTGTTGATTCTAACGGCAGCAGGCTGAGCGAAGCGATTGTAGAGTGGACGCCGCCTGAACCAGGTGTCTACAGGATCGATGTCAGGGCGATAGATACAAAGGGAAATATCGGTTCAGATGCAACTGTAGTTGTCACCATTGATGGTAAGTCGATATTTGACGATACTGTTAGAATAACAGGTGCGGAATGTGCAGAAGGACTTACAGTCAATGTTGATATCAATATCATTGCCCCGAATGGTATTGCTTCGTATGCTGTTTTTTCAACTTGGGTAGCCGCCGAAGTCGGTGAGACTTTCACAGGTTCGCTGCCAGGAAATATCAGCAAGCGTGTCCAGCTAACAGAACCCTATCCAGACGATATGGTTCGTAACCACCAGATTGGTCTAAAGGTAATGATCGATGGTGACCCTTCGCCTCATTACGCATATGCTTTCGAACCAAACAATCTTTGCCCCGGGCATTACGAGGCTCCAAATACGACTCCACCAATATGCTCACTATCACAGCTCATTGCGCCTATATTGCAAACACCTGCAGATAATGCAAGTGTGAATACAACGGTAAACTTTGCCTGGTCTGATCTGCAATATAAGGAAATTGGCTGTCATCCTCATAGTTGGCGGGTTGATATATCAGAGAATTCTAATTTCAATGATAACAGTTTGGGATTTGGAACCCTTGATCATCTTGAAACCAGCCGAAATTGGCCCTTACCTGTCGGAAAATGCTATTACTGGAGAGTTTTGGCATATGTGCCGGATGACTATGGGCCTCCATCTACAGCGCGCTATTTTTGTGTCCCAGAATCACCCACACCCCAAATAGTAACCCTCACCCCCATTCCTACGGTGACACCCTCACCAACTGTTGAGATTATTGTTGACACCACACCACCCAGTTTCTACAGCACAGAGGTATCGCCGGATACGATCCTGACTGATGGTGCAGGTTGCTCGAGCTACGAGCGCACCACCATAGTCGCTGCGGCAGTTGCCGAAGCTGGCGGCCTCAGTAGCGTGATTGCTTATTGGGATATTGGTGGAGTAGAAAGTGGACAGGCCAATCTTCAGGAAGGCGGACTCGGATATTGGGCTAGCCTCGGGCCAGTGAACACCGTCGGAATAATGGAAATATATATGGTTGCCGTAGACACATCTGGCAATTCTGCCCAATCTGATATGCTCTACGTGACTGTAAATAATTGTATTAATTAGCTGGGAGGTTGAAGATGAACACACGTCGATATTCGCGGACATGTCTGAGTTTCATCCTTTTGGCGGTGATCCTTGTGGTGGCAATTGCCATTGGGTTTTTTATCTTGAGAGGTGTTTCCAAAGTCAAGGTAGAAGGTAGCAGCGCCCCAACAGTAATCGTAAATTCTCCATTTCCCAGCGAATCTATTGCTGTAGATAGCTTCTTTATGGCAAATGTGATAGCGACCGGGAAAAATCCAATTCTGCGGATTGAATTGTGGATGGACGGAGTATTGCTCGAAACGCAAATCCCTCCAGCAGAATTGGGGGAAGTGACTACTTTCTACGCGACAGCCAGCATTCTGATGACAGAGGGGCCGCATATGTTTTTTGCTCGCGCGGTGGATGCCAATGGGCTGATCGGGCAGAGCATCCCTATCAGTGTGCCGAGCAAGCCCAAACTGAGTGCGAACACGGATGAACCCATCCCAACTCAACCCGCAGAAGGGAGCGCCCAATCCGATTCGGAAACGCTTCCTCCATCTCAATCGTTGACAGCACCACCATCCAATATTAATTCTCCTGCGCCGCTTCCCCCTTCACCCCCAGGGATTGTCATCTCCTCAGTGCTTGAATATAAACCGATTGATTTTGGTTCCTTATTGCCCATTCTCCTATCTGCCAGACCCAAAGCGCCGACATCGTTACAAGCTGGATACGAAAACTGCACGATCCGTTTGGTCTGGACGGATAATGCGACGGATGAAACGTATTTCAATATTTGGATGCAAGCTCTTGGTGGGCCAGCAAAGGTGATTGCTACACTTGGGAGCAGATTACAGACAGGGGAGGCTTGGTATGAATTTGCCGCCCCGACAACAGGTTTTTACAGTTTTTGGATCGAGGCAGTAAATGGGTTGGGAGGGCAGTCCAGTGAGATTGCTTGGGTTGGGGTGACCGATCTCACCTGTGGCACAGCTACTCAGCTGAACATAGAAATTGTTGAACTAAAAGTGAACGGTGGCTACGACCGTATTTACTGCTATCTTTCTGTGGAAGGTGTGCCTGAAAAACGTATCCCGGTGGGTGATGGTCAGTTTATTCCTGTAGTGGGGGGGAGTGGGGATGTTTCTAATTGGACAGGCAGCGGGAATAGCCTTCTTTTGCCAACTCCTTTGGATGGGGAAGTAACAATGGAGGGCAAATGTTTGGGATGGCAGGGGGGCAGTGGTCCAGATAATCTGGGCGTTTTCAAAACCAGCGTTCCCCAAACCCAATGGGATGGCAAGCGCATGGGAATTATGGGTGCGGGTTATACTCTCGGCTACAAAATTCTTCCCTCTGGTTCAGAAAATCCAATAGGTAATTATGGTTATTATGATCTCACCTTGCAAGTACCCTATGACCTGGAAGTGGAAGTTGGCAAAAGCTCTTCTTTGGCTGAACAGTACAACTTAAACCAAAAGCCGACACTACGCTGGAAATGGGACGGTAATCCCAACGATATTTCTGGATTCACTATTTTTTTCAATGGGAAGCCTTTCACCGTTGTTGGGGCAAATGAGCGAGGCCATGTGATTCACTTACCAGAAGCATGCGGCGGCACCCCCAAAATTAGCGTAGCTGCGAACTATAAATCGAATGCCATGTCAATTCCTGCTCAACCACCCGTCTCACTTTTTCAACTTGAATGTGGCCTATATATTGAAGTCAAATTTGAGAAAATTCGCTTTGGTTGTCTTGATGACGGTGATACGCCTGTAATTCCCTTTATTCCTGTTGATTGTGAGTCCGGTTCATTCTCTGCAAGTGACACTATCGAATCATATTACTATATTTATGCAAATGGTCAGATGAAAGAAAATTCGGCTGACCTAACCACCGGTACTGATTATTACTTCCAAAATTTAGGGGCAGGTAATTCAGATACTTTTCTTGTTCCCATTGCAGAACCCAGCAATCGTAACCAGCCCCCGATGTTGCGGTTTGGGCTGCATATGAAAGATAGTGACCCCTGGTATGACGCTGATGATCACATCTGTGCAATAGGGGAAGAACTCTCCATGTCTTATACTGCCTGGTCAACCTACGAAGAAAAATTTGAACCGGAGTGTCATTCCAGAGATGCAGATGGTAAGGTGACGATCAAAGTCAGAGGGTTTGGGCAACCACCCAGTAGCCCATAAAATCGCAAAATTTCTTGAAAAGGATGGTTTTGATGAATATCCATAAGCCTGTATGTTTTTTTCTGCTCGCTCTTCTTTTAGTTGTATCAGCCTGCAACTTGCCATTCGAATATGATGAGGATGATAGTGAATGGGATGATGCCGCCTCCGAGGTCGTAGTAGATGAAGAAGATGATTACGACGAGGAAGAAAGCGATATGTTCGATGATGACGAACCTGCGCCAGTAATAGAAACAGGCTCATTCCAACGTGAATTTAGATTTGACCTGCCGCTCTTTGCTCCTAACAGCGCCTGGAACCAGCATGCCGACGGAGTAGCCGTTTTGCCTGAAAGCGATGAGCAAATTCTTTCCCTATATCGGGTGCTGCTCGGTGACACCTCTTCACTGGAAGGCTACGACGAAGCTGCCACCGAATGGCCTTATATGGATGTTAATATGTATGAGTACAGTATCCCCATTTTTCTCGCAGGTGATGGCGAACAAGAGGTTTTAATTTGTGAAGATGATGGTGTTTTGGGTTGGGCGCATCCGAAATTTGATCTTGAAACCGAAGGCGGCCCGGTAATTGTCCCAGCCCCAGCCGGGATGGTCCGCTCTGCCGGTCCGGAGAATGATGATGCAGATGGGCATCTTGTTCTTTATGACCCTGACACTATGATTGTCTACGATTATTTTGCGGCGACATCCCAACGCGATGGCGAGTGTCGAGGCTTTGAGGGTGGTTCAACAGGAAATCTAATTCTCCAGGCCGGCGTGGTGGATTTCTTTGAATTGCATGGTTCAGGCGCAAGCCCAGATGGATACTACAGTGCGCGTGCAGTGGGCACGCCTCTGCTTGCCGGGCTGATCCTGCCCGAAGATATTGAGAGCGGTGAGATTGCTCATGCTCTCTCTTTTGCTATTCCAGGCCCACGTAACACCAGCCGTGACCCCTATGAACCAAAAGAATCTGATTATTTTTATCCTGTATCCACCACTGAAACTGATTTCTATAATACAGATGCCAACGCTTTGGCCTCCGGGCAGCGCATTCGCTTGAAGGAAACCATCGTAGATGAAGAGGGGGATGTGATTGACGAAAACGAATTAGCTCCTATCACGCGTATCTATCTAACAGCATTGCGCGATTACGGTGCTTATCTGGTAGACAATGCGGGTGGCTTTACCTTTTACGCTGAAGATGTTCATACCGCCGTTCTGCATCTTTCAGATGATGAAGTAAATGCTCTCATTGGAGAGTCGCTTGGAACGCTATTACCTGTGGGCATGACCAAGTGGCAGATCGTTATCGAAACACTTGGTGAGGATCTGGAATTAATTCCTCTTGCTGTCAGTCCTGGTGACGAAGAACCACGGCCGAAATCAGCAGAGATTGAAACTGCCAACTTCGAGGTTGTCGAACCAGCTTTCTCTCCGTAATATCTAGAGGAGAGACTCTTGTCAGACCACTTAGTGAGTTTCGTAAAACTTGCGTGGGTGTGAATGTTCATATTGTTCTAATTAACTTTCGGAGAATAGTAGCTTTGTTCATGCCAGTTTTGCCCCTCTCTCAAGGGGAGAAGGCAGAAGGTGAGGGTAAGCTGAATATCTACCGGAGGCACCCCTTACGTAACATCAATCTGTAAGATTAGATACTCAACCAGCATCAAATAGCCGATGAAAATAAGTATTATCATTCCTGCCTTCAACGAAGAAGAGAGCATCAGATTTGTCTTGGAGCGTATCCCTGATAAGAGCAATTATGAAATTATAGTTGTGGATGGTGGCTCAAAAGACCGTACTGTCGCCATCGCAGAAGCGTGTGGTGTGCGGGTTATTCATGAACCCAGACGTGGATACGGTAGGGCCTGCGTGACAGGTGTCGAAAACGCTAATGGTGCAATCGTTGTTTTTCTGGATGCGGACGGAGCGGACGACCCAAGACAAATCCCTGACCTTATTGCGCCTTTCTCAGAAGGAAATCTAGATATGGTTTTAGGATCTCGCCTTGCCGGAGAAATCCAGCAAGGCGCAATGCCTTGGCATCAGTACTTCGGGAATTGGCTCTCTGCGGGATTATTTCGATTGCTCTATAATCTGAAAATCACCGACCTTAGCCCATTTCGTGCTGTAAATCGTTCAAAGTTAATTTCTCTAGAATTGGAAGAAATGACTTACGGTTTACCCACAGAAATGATCGCAAAAGCCGCTCGCCAAAATTGGCAAATCAAAGAGATTCCAGTTAATTACTTTCCCCGTTATGGAGGGAAATCTAAAATCAGCGGGACTCTAAAAGGGACGATACTGGCTACTTATTATATTCTTTCAACAATTTTGAAATATGCACGCTAATAAAGAAATGAATTCATCTGCTCTAATTATCATGGCTAAAGAGCCGAAAATCGGCTCAACTAAAACGCGACTCTGCCCGCCCATGAAGTTTGGCGAAGCTGCGAATTTTTACGAGGCTCTCCTTTGGGATACGATCAACATGACTACTGGCATCAAAGGGATTGACCTCGCTATTGCTATTTCACCGCCAGAGTCAGCAGATTATTTCAGGAAGATTTCTCCCCCAAAGACGCACTTAATCCCCCTTACCTGCGCGGATATTGGCGAATGCTTGATGAGGGTCTTGGATAAATTATTAGAGATGGGTTATCTACAGGTAATGGCACTGAATGCTGATGGACCTTCCTTGCCCCCATCCTATATCCAAGAAGCAAAAGAGAGTCTTGATCAACACGATTTAGTCTTAGGTCCCACAGAAGATGGGGGCTATTATTTGATCGGATTCAAAGAAAATTATCCTGACCTTTTCACTGGCATAGATTGGAGCACCAACGAGGTCTTAGAACAAACCCTCATCAAAGCAGATTCATTAAATCTATCTGTCCATCTTTTGCCAACTTGGTACGATGTAGATACCTCCAAAGATATTCAACGCTTGCGTGATGAGCTAAAAATGCTCCCGCCCAAAAGGCTGATTCACTCTCGAAAATTTCTTGCAGAATGGTTTTGAGAAAACTAAGATCTAAGGGATTCTCTCTTTTGGTTTTTGCGGGGTTTTTTATTGCAATTAGTTTCATCGCGCTAATTTCACTTCCAAACTTACGAGGGGGAAATATCCTCAACTTTTTATTTTCATTCTTTCTTGCATCGGGGGCATATATATTCGCAATCTTTCGTTTGAAATATGATCGCTTATCTATAAAAAGCATTTTTATATTTGCCATCATTTTCAGAATCACCCTATTTTTCACCACCCCTTCACTTTCTGATGATGTCTATCGCTATATTTGGGATGGGCATATATTCAATGGCGGAATTAACCCTTATGCTTTCCACGTCAACTCGCCTCTACTAGATAATTTTGCCACGCCTTTCCGAGCTTTAGTCAATCACGATTGGATGGCTTCACCTTATTTGCCGACATCACAATTGATCTTTGCCATCGTCGAAAGCATCATCCCGCAGAGTCTTTTAGCTTTTCAAATTACAGCCGCCATTTTCGATCTTCTGACTGGATGGTTAATCCTCGATATTCTTCGTGTTTTGGGATTAAGAAAACAAAATATCTTGATCTATTTATGGAATCCGCTCGTAATTATCGAGTTTTCACATAGCGCCCATGTAGATGCGCTGATGATTTTTTTAATGATGCTGGCATTTTGGTTTCTGGTTAAAAGAAATTTGTTTGGCTCCGTCATCGCCTTAGCCACCGCCACACTAACCAAATTTTTGCCAATTCTATTGGTCCCCATCTTTTGGTGGAGATGGGATTTGAAAAGACGTGCACTATTTATCGCTATCTTATTAGTAGCCTTGGGATTATTTATTCCTGGAGCAGGCTTGGGAATTTTCGGTGCATCAGATGGAACAGGCATTTTTGGTGCGCTACGCATTTATTTACAAAGCTGGAATTACAACAGCGGCATCTATCATTGGTTGGAAATCTGGATTTCAGGCTATCCTACCGTAGGCGCAGTTCCAGTTGAGATTGTTGGTAAAAGGCCGATTCTTATCGCTAAAGCGATCATGACAGCCCTTTTGGGATTGACGGGACTTCTCACCGCTTGGCTGGCTTGGCGCACAGAAAATTCGGCCGAAAAAATATCCAATGAACGTGATCTGACCCAAATCAGGTTGGCAACGCTACCCCTCGGCGCGTATCTGCTTTTCGCTGCAACCATCCACCCCTGGTACGTGACCCTGATCATCCCTCTCCTCCCATTTCTTCTGCCAAAAGATTCTGAATCTCCCTATATCAAACTCTTTTTATATCCTTGGGTTTATTTTTCAATTGCGGTGGCACTCTCTTATCTCACTTATCTTGACCCCGAAAATTTGCGCGAAACCGCCTGGGTGCGTGCGCTTGAATATATCCCTTTATATATTTTTCTGGGCTATGCTTTTCTGAAAACGGCTCTCAAAAAGAGTAAGAAAACGACCGCTTAAACCATCTGAATATGATGACTATTATCTTAGCAATTCTCTCAGGAACTGTGCTCGGATACGCCTTTGAGTGCGGCGATATGTGTTTTCACAGCACCTTGCGCGGGGTATTTTGCAAGCCAAAAGAACTCAATCTTTTTCGCGCCTATATTCTCGTTTTGCTTGTTGCCACACCGCTGGTTTTCGCTATGCGTGTACTCGGTTGGATCGACCCGTGGATTCCACCTTTTGCATGGGGCGCAAATATCTTCGGCGGGCTGATTTTTGGCGTGGGTATGGTCGTGGCATCATCGTGTGTCACCGGTTTATTTTTCAAATTAGGGCACGGGATGCTCGGCACGCTGGTCGGATTAGCGGCTTGGGCAGCGGGTGATATTTTGGTTTACCGTGGGCCTTTATCTGGATTAAGAGAAAGCCTAACTGCCTCCCAAACTACGCTGACTTTAGACGGATTCTTCGGCTCAATGGGATGGGTGGTCGTACTTGTTTTGGGCTTGCTTGCCGCTTATTGGCTTTTTCGTGCTCCGAAAGAGATGCGCCATAACCGGGGCAAACTCTGGGGCTGGTTGCCACTGGGAATCGCTGTTGGGCTGATCATCAGTGTCAGTTGGCTTTTGGCAGATGTCAGCAATGTGAATTATCCTTTTGGGACATCCTATGTGCCGACCCAAATTTATTTGTCCATTACCACTGGTGAAAAATCATCTCTCTGGATCCCGATAACCTTGATCAGCATCATTTTAGGTGCTTTCATCGCCGCCAAACGCGCGGATACTTTATGGTTTCGAGGCGAAACATTGCATCGCTACCTTCAACTAAGCGCAGGCGGATTTTTAATGGGCGTTGGTGCCGCTTTCGCAGGGGGCTGTAATTTAGGTCATGCGCTGGTGGGCGTGCCATTACTCTCTCTTGGTAGTATCGCCACAGTTTTGGCAATGATGGTGGGCGTTTATATTCCGCATCAAATGATCGTGATTTGGAAAAGAAATTCGATATAATATCCCTGTTTTTAAAAGGAGAAAAAAATGAATTCAGAAAATAGCAAAAACGAAGAACACACCTCATTGGTCTGGGTCGCATTATTGCGCATCATGCTGGGTGTGTTGATCCTAACAACCTGGGGCAGCAATCTCTCTAAAGGCTTTTATACGCCCGATGGGTTGCTCTATTTTTTCACAGACGTATTCCCACAAAGTGCTAACTCATTAACTTGGTACGCGGCTTTTATTGACAATGTAATTCTCCCCATTCGCGGCTTTTTTGCGCCCATGCAACTTGTCGGAGAATTCCTTTTGGGCTTATTCTTGCTCATCGGCGCCTTCACTCCGATCACCAGCGCGTTCACTGCCTTTTTTATCCTCAACACCTTCCTCGCCTCCTTTGGGCATGATTGGCCCTGGAGCTATATCACAATTTTGAGCATCCTCTTTGTGCTCTTCATGACCAAAGCCGGACGCAGTTTAGGCGTGGATGCCTGGCTCTTGAAAAAGAATGGCGAACCAAAGTTTCCTTTTTTGTGGTAACTCTTTTAATCTCCAAATAAAGAGGCATTCAACTTGAGATTTATAGAAGTTCTCTACGCAATCAGCATTTCTCTTTTAGCCATTTATGGCTATAACTCCTTATATTTGGCTTGGCTAAGAGTGAAACGGCATAAGGCCACTCCTGTCAAAAACTTTGCCAAAGATGATGCTTATCCCTACGTGACCGTTCAGCTTCCCCTCTTTAATGAACGCTATGTTGCAGAACGCCTTATCAAAACGATTGGGAATTTGAAATACCCTCGACACCGTCTTCATATTCAGGTTTTGGATGATTCTACCGACGAGACGATAAAGATCGTCGCTCAGGCAGTAGAGAATGAACGTCTTAAGGGGCTGGATATCGAGCATATTCAACGCCTTGACCGAATCGGATATAAGGGGGGCGCACTTGAATTTGGGCTTGCTTCCGCTAAAGGAGATTTTCTCGCCATCTTCGACGCAGATTTCCTCCCCCCGCCAGAATTTCTTGAAGCGATTATGCCCTATTACCTCGATAATCCTAAAGTCGGTTGCCTACAAGCCCGATGGGGGCATACAAACCGAGAAGCCTCTTGGCTGACACGTGCTCAAGCAAACGGCATTGACGGGCACTTCATAGTTGAACAAGAAGTGCGTAGCGCAAATAATTTCTTTTTAAATTTCAATGGCACAGCAGGAGTCTGGAGAAAAAGCTGTATAGCAGATGCGGGTGGATGGAATCACGATACGCTCACCGAAGATTTAGATCTCAGCTACCGCGCCCAACTCAAAGGCTGGAAAATTAAGTATATTCCCCACGTCATCGCACCGGCAGAACTTCCAGTTCATATCAATGCGCTTAAACGGCAGCAATTTAGATGGGCGAAAGGCAGCATCCAAACAGCCAAAAAATTGCTCATAGATTTGTGGCGATCAAAAAATCCAACCAGCAAAAAAATCGAATCCACAATCCATTTAACGCATTATGCCGTTCATCCCCTGATGCTTTTCAACTTGCTCATCACCCTGCCGATCATATCGATTAGAAGTACGCTCGTTTGGCTTGTGCCAATTTTTATTTTTGCGGCAATCGGCCCCATGCTGATGTACTGGGTTGCGATGAAGGAGGAAGGAGAGACAGTTTGGAGCAGATTTTATAATTTGTCGATGTTGCTTTTATTAGGTATGGGGTTATCGTTGAATAATTCTCTGGCGGTCTTTGAAGCCTTACTCGGTAAAGAAAGTGCCTTTTTGCGCACACCGAAATTCAACCTACAGGGGAAAAATATCTCCATCAAAATCAGTGAATACGTTTTACCCCGTGACCCTTTTGTGTGGGCTGAAATCTTTCTGGCACTATACACCATAGGATTACTTATTTATGTGCTAACACTGGGAGTCTGGAGCCTCGTTATTTGGCTAATCCTTTACGCAAGTGGCTATTCTTATATTGCAGGGTTGAATTTTAGAAATCCCCATACTGTATAGTTATCTGATGGAACACACCCGTTCTCGTGGCTTATATCTCCGAACGCTAAATTGCATAAAAACATTCCCTGTGTAAAAAACTAAAAAACAACAATTACTATCTTCGGGAAAAATTTCTTCCCATTACACCATTATCCCCTTTGGTCTGTACTGTGACGCCTCCGCCAAATGCATGGACTTATCTCCTCATCACCAACCAAGTCTTCAATCATCCACCATCCACGCCAGCTTTAAAATGCGATTCGGCCAAGTGTCATGGTGATGTTAAATTATCGCTAACTTTGAAAAGATACCCATACCCTCGCTCGTTGAGGATATAGCTGGGTTTATCGGGATCAGGTTCAATTTTCTTCCGTAAATGCCAAATATATCGTCGGACATGGCTGATTTCCCCCGCATATTGCGGCCCCCAAACTTCACGTACCAATTCTTCAGGAGAAACGACTTCTCCTGCTCGACGCATTAGTGTAACCAACAATTTGAATTCAGTGGGGGTTAGAGCAATCTGCTCATTACCTCGCCAAAGTTGACGTGTGCGCAAATCAATCTTCAAGTCCCCTTCTTCGATATAACTTTCAGAATCCGATACCTGAGATTTGGAACGGGCAAGTACTGCACGGATCCGGGCTGAAAGTTGAGCGAAAGAAAAAGGTTTGGTTACATAGTCATCCGCACCCAATGAAAAACCACGTAAGACTTCCGATTCTTCATCACGTGCGGTCAACATGATAACGGGCAAATCGCTTACTTCGCGGATACGTTCCAGCGTTTCCCATCCATCTCTCTGTGGCATGGTTACATCCAAAACCACGAGATCAGGTGTCTGAGCAAATAATTTTCGCAGCCCCTCTTTGCCATCTTTTGCTACAGTGATCGTATATCCTTGATTGGCTAAAAAAGA
>JABGOQ010000087.1 GCA_018645405.1 Anaerolineae bacterium
AGTAATGGCCAGAAATGGTTTAAGGGTTTTTGTATTCATTTTATTTCTCCTTTATTTCTTAGTTAGTTAGATTTTCAATCAAAAAGTTAAACGAGCCTTTGGGGGCGCGTAATTGTGCTTCGATCAGAGCTGGGAAGGCCATCGCCCGGCGGATGAGTTCTTCCTGGCTCCAGGGATGGATACCCAAATCCGTCAGGAACTGGATGCCCGTCAAAAGCAACTCTCCACTCTCCAAGGGATATTCGGTTTGAAAAACACCCTCATCGCAACCCTGCTGGATCACTTTGGCATATAACGGAGCCAAGCCAGAGATCGTTACCGCCAATTGACGCGTTTGCATGCCCGCGTTCCCCGGACGGTGCAGGTGTTCAAGAATTTCTTCTTGTTCATCAGCCACTTGCCCAGAGGTGATCAAAAGTCGCATTTTATCGAGTGCGTTACCAGAACTTTCATCTAGGGTGGTTTGCATCCCAGCCAGATATTCCACCACCGACTGCTCGATCACAGCCTCGAGCAAATCTTCCTTCGATTTGAAATAATGATAGATCGTGCCCTTAGCAATGCCCACTGCATCCATCACATTCTGCATTGTTGTTTTTTCATAGCCCTTGCTACGGAAAAGTTCGGCTGCTGCTAGGATAATCTCTTGCCGCCGTTCTTCAGGTTTCTTTACAGTTCTAACCATCTATTAGCTCCATTTACAATTGGTTTATATTTCAATATAGGGGATTGTATCATATTGACCGACGGTCGGTCAATAGCGAGTTTGCAAACTAACTCCCCTATTCCAAGAAAATCTTCTTAATAGCAAAAAGCCTTCCAAGATTATCCACGTCTTGGGAGGCTCATGAAAAGAGCGCGATTTCTGAGAGGGAAAGCTATCTAGAATAGTTCAATAAATACCCTGAAGAGCTCTGAGCATATGAATAAGGCTTAGTATAGAAAAAAAAGCGGATGTGATTTCTCACATCCGCTTTTTTCATCATATTTAGAAAATCTCTTTCAAAGCCAAATTAACATTTTCAAAAACTTGCGCTCCCTGCGCTTCTAAATATCCTGCTTTAACGGGCGAATTTGTGATGCCAAATTTATTCGCCTTCACATCTAAGCCCTGCCCGCGCAACAACTCCCCCATCGCGCCTGCACTTATGATTCCAGCAGGTGTATCTTCTAAAATCCAAATTTCATAGCCATCTAAACGCATAATATCATCAGAAAAATCGCCTTTTGTTGCGGCGTGGGCTTCTTGCAAGCACTGATTCGATTCCTTGCCAAAACTCGCTAAAACTGCCGACAACGCATGAATTGGCGAAGGCTTTGAGTAATTTGCCGCTTCTCCACCAAATTTCTCCGCCAGCCAGCCCATATCGCCATAGCCCGATACAGGGATTCTCTCCAATCCCGTTAGTTTCTGCGCGTATTTTGCATCTGGCATCTCGCGCGTGGGGCGATTTGTCATAATCGCACATCCATACTCAGATATTTGAAGCCAATCAAAAAGCTGTTTTTTAGAACTCACACTCAGTAGCGGCTTGTCATACTCATAAAGATAGCTTTCTACGCCCAACGAAGATTTCATCCCGTAGATTTCTTCAAATCCCTCGCTGCCTAAAATCATTTCCTGAAAAATATCAAAGGGAAAAGATTGAATTGTCTCACTATTTTGGATGATGGCAACTGGGCGCGCAGGGTCAACGCCTGCCTCTATCGCCATGCGAGATACAGCTCGCTCTAGTCGGATACGAACGGGAATTTCGGCTTGCTCCCCTTTAATAAACGCGAAGAGCGGAGACAAATCGAATGTACCGTTAATCAAAAGCACTGCCATACATGCCGCAGAGGAATGCCACTCGCTAGAGATTCCCATGCCCTCGAAACGAGCAATATCCTCATTTGAGAGATCTACGTCGAAGCCCAATTCTTTTGCGCCCAAGCGGACAGTATCTTTAAAGGCTTTATGATAACCATGCGATTCGATAAGAACGCCATCTACATCGAAGATGATAATTTTTTTATCCATTATTTATGCCTTTTACGAAGTTCATCTTCTACATCACTTAATGTCAAGTCTTTCGCACTTAACAAAACCAGCGTATGATAAAAAAGGTCGGATATTTCTTCAATAATGCGTTGATCACCTTGCCCCTTCGCGGCGATGATGACCTCGACAGCTTCTTCGCCAACTTTTTGCAAAACTCGATCTTCGCCCTCAGCGAATAAGCTCGCTGTGTAGGATTTTTCGGTGGGGTTGGCTTTACGCTCTTCGATAATTTCAAATAATTCGTTTAGCATTTTCTCATTTCCTTTTCATCACAAAGACACAGAGAGCACAAAGTTTTTCTTTGCGAACATAAAGAGGTTCTTCATGTACTTTGTGTCTTTGTGGTAAATCTTCTCTCTATTTTCTACTCTCTACTTCTCGATAAAAACAACTCCGCGCCCCCGTATGACAGGCAGATCCTGCAGGTTTTACTAAGAGCAAAAGCGTATCAGCATCACAGTCTATCAGAATTTTACTGATATTCATAAAATTACCCGAAGTTGCGCCTTTGAGCCAGAGTTCTTGACGGCTTCGGCTCCAGAAGTAAGCTCTCTTTTTTTCAAGCGTTAATTGAAAAGATTTGGCATTCATCCATGCCATCATGAGAATTTCTTTGGTGGCTTCATCTTGTACAATCGTGGGAATTAAGCCGCGCTCGTTGAATTTCAGTTTACTAGTATCGGTGAAGATCTCAAAATTTTTACTCATAATCTCTCTATTTGGCAGAGAGACCTGACAGGTTTTAGAAACCTGTCAGATCTTCTTGCTAATGTTTAAAATGTCTCACACCCGTCAAAACCATCGCAATGCCCAACTCATCTGCTTTGGCAATGACTTTTTCATCTCGAATTGAGCCGCCGGGTTGGATAATGGCTGTCACGCCGAGTTTGGCGGCTTCTTCTACACCATCAGGGAAGGGGAAGAAGGCGTCAGATGCCATGACAGAACCTTTTGCTTCATCGCCAGCGCGTTCACCAGCGATGCGGACACAATCTACGCGGTTGGGTTGCCCGCCACCAATGCCAACGGTGAAGTTGCGCTCATCATCGCTTTTGGCGAGCAAGATGGCGTTCGATTTAACGGGTTGGACAGCTTTCCAGGCAAATCGGAGGGCATCCATTTCTTGGGCAGTGGGCTGTTTTTTTGTGGGGATACGCCATTCGGGCGAATCGCCTGGGTCACCGGTATCCACTTCTTGGCGCAAAAATCCACCCACAACGGCACGCAAGTCGTGGGTCACGCGCGGCGCGTCCAGTTCCACTTCCAAGAGACGTAGATTTTTCTTTTTGGCGAGGAAAGCACGCGCATCCGCATCAAAAGATGGGGCAATAATACACTCGACGAAGAGCTTGCCCATCTCATCCACAAAATCGGCGTTGACTTCACGATTGCTGGCAATGACGCTGCCGAAAGCCGAAACGGGATCGCTGGCAATGGCGAGGGCGACCGCATCTTCGACAGAAAAAGCGGTGGCGATGCCGCAGGGGCTGAGATGCTTGACGACCACGACTGCGGGGGTATCGAAATTCAGAACGGCGTTCCATGCGCCATCGAGATCGAGCATATTATTATAGGAAATGGGCTTGCCTTGCAGGAGTTTTCCACCCATCGGGGTTGCGCCAGGATTTTCGGCATAATATGCCGCGCTCTGATGCGGATTTTCGCCATAGCGTAGGGTTTGGATGGGGTAAAGAGTGAGATTGATGGGCGTGTTCTTACCGCTGTCCTTCGCGGCGTTTTCTAGCGCGGCAAAATAATTTTGGATGGCGTTATCGTAGCGCGATGTGGTCACGAAGACTTTGGATGCCATTTTTTGACGGAATTTCTCGTCGTTGAGACTCGCCACGTCATCGGGATAATCAGCGGGGATGCTGAGGGTGGTGACACGCGCAAAATTCTTCGCCGCTGCGCGCAAAAGTGCCACGCCGCCGATGTCTATATTTTCAATTGCCTTCTCAAGGGTGACATCGGGCTGGGCGATAACTGCTTCAAAGGGGTAGAGGTTGACGACTACCAAATCGATGGTTTGCCAGCCTTGCGCGGCGAGGTCGGCGCGGTCTGCGTCTGTATCACGTGCCAAAATCCCGGCGTGGATGGCGGGATGCAGGGTTTTTACGCGCCCGTCAAACATTTCTGGTGCGCCAGTGATTTCGGCAACGGGCGTTACGGACAATCCCGCTTCTTTGAGCGCGCGGGCTGTCCCGCCGCTGGCGACCAAACGCCAATCGGCTGCTGCGAGTTTTTTGGCGAGTTCGATGATGCCTTCTTTGTTCCAAACTGAGAGTAGGGCTGTTTTCATTTTTATTCTCCAAAAATAAAACCGCCAAGACGCAGAGTGCGCCAAGTTTTTTATAGAGACGCCAAGAAAAAACTCGGCGTTCTTGGCGGTTGAAAATCACATAATTCGTACGGGGATATTTCTTCTACGCAACTCTTCTTTCACTTCTGTAATTGTCAATACTTTGTCGTGAAAAAGCGATGCGGCTAAGGCGGCATCTGCTCCACCCAATGTCACAGCTTCGGCGAAATGCCCCACGTTTCCCGCTCCGCCGCTGGCGATGACGGGCACATTTACCGCGTCTGCGATTGCGCGGGTGAGTGCCAAGTTATAGCCGGCGAGCGTCCCGTCTGCGTCCATACTGGTCAGCAAAATTTCGCCCGCGCCCATTTCCACGCCGCGCCGCGCCCATTCTACTGCGTCCAATCCAGTCGCTTTTCTGCCGCCGTGCGTATAGACGTCCCAACTTTCGCCTTTCTTTTTCGCGTCAATCGCCAAGACGATACACTGCGCCCCAAACTTTTTTGCGGATTCGGATAAAAGTGCGGGATTTGCCACAGCAGATGAATTGATCCCGATCTTATCTGCCCCTGCCAGCAGAGCGAGACGCGCGTCTTCGACAGAGCGGATGCCGCCTCCAACAGTAAGCGGCAAAAAAACTTGCTCGGCGACCCTCCGCACAACATCGAGCATGGTCTCTTTACCCTCGTGCGTTGCGGATATGTCGAGGAAGATTAGTTCGTCGGCTCCCATCTCATCATAGGCTTTTGCCTGTTCTACAGGGTCGCCCGCGTCTCGCAAGCCGACAAAGTTGACTCCCTTAACCACGCGCCCTTCTTTTACGTCTAAACAAGGGATGATTCTTTTTGCTAACATGAGAACCCCTTACGTAAAACGTATTGTGTAAAATGTAAAAAAACTTCGTGCTCTTCGTGTGACTTCGTGGATTCTTTTAACATTTGATAGCCTCCTCTAGCGTGATGTGATTTTCATAAAGCGCGCGTCCGATAATCACTCCACTCAAACCTGCTTCTTTGACTTCTCGGACATGTGCCAGCGTTTTGATTCCGCCGGAAGCGATGACATCTAGTCCCGTTTTTTCTGCCAATTGACGCGTGTTCTTTGTATCGTTGCCAACACTCATTCCATCTGTGGCGATGTTGGTGTAATTGATTCTCGTCGCACCGATGTCCACTAATGCCTCAGCAAATTCAAAGAGAGAGCGATCCGAGGGCTTTTGCCATCCACGCGCCATAAGGGCACCATCCCGCGCATCCAAGCCGAAGACAATTTGTTCAGCTCCAAATTTGTCTATTGCTTTCTTTGCAAAGGAGAAATCTTCGAGAATGGACGTGCCTACAATAACACGAGTGAAGCCAAGATTAAGGGCATTTTCAATATCGGAGAGAGTGCGGATGCCACCGCCCAACTGCGTGGAGATTTTGTCTCCACATGCTGCGATAATTTTCTCAAGAGCGGCATAATTCGCTTGAGTATTTTCGCCGAATGCGCCATCAAGATTGATGAGATGCAACCAAGTTGCGCCCTGCGAGAGCCATTTTTGGGCAACTTCAACGGGGTCGTTACTATATTCTTTTTGCTGATTTGGGTCGCCCTGACTCAATCGGACAACTTGCCCGTTGCGCAGGTCGATGGCGGGGTAAATGGTGAAGGTCATATTTTGCTCCTTAATGGAACGCGAATTGCGCTGATTGTGCGGATTCTCGCAGATTTTAAAAGCCAAAAAAGTTTTTAAAAATCCGCGCAAATCCGCAGAATCCGCGTTCTATATTTTTTCAACAAAGTTTCTCAAAATCTGCAAGCCTATTTTCTGGCTTTTTTCGGGGTGAAATTGCACTCCGTAGATATTTTCTGCGTTCACAATGGATGTGAATTTAATACCGTATTCTGTGCTGGCGAGTGAGCGCGCGGCGTTTGCTGTCTCACAATAATATCCGTGATTGAAATAAACGTAGCTCTCGTCTGGGAGTTCGCTGGTGAGCGGATTTTCCTTTTCAAAAGCGATTGTATTCCAGCCAATTTGCGGGATTTTGAGCGATTTGTCTTCAAAGTCAAAGCCGAGGACGCGTCCGGGCAAAATCCCCAACCCTTCATGGATGCCGTGTTCGTGTCCCTCGTCAAAAAAAAGTTGCATCCCCAAGCAGATGCCCAAGAGCGGTTTTCCAGATGCGGCGAATTCTTTGATGACAGGAATGAGATTATTCGCTTCCAAGCCATCCATGCCGTCTTTGAACGCGCCAACGCCGGGCAAAATTGTTTTATCGGCGGTCAAAATTTTCTCGACAGAGTTCGTAATTTGCGCCTGCCCGCCCACAAACTCAATCGCCTTTTGAACGGAGTGAAGGTTGCCTGCGCCGTAGTCTATGATTGCTATCATTTGATTTCCTTTCATTAGTGAATTTACGAAGTTTTTATATTTTTCCTTTTGAACTCGGTACAATGTCAGCCCTGCGCTTGTCAATCTGTGTTGCCGCATCGAGTGCGCGGGCGAATGCCTTGAAAAGGGCTTCGGCGATGTGGTGATTGTCTTTGCCGTATAAAACGCTCAAATGCAAATTGGATTTACTCGTCACCGCAACCGATTCAAAGAAATGTTCAATCAACGATGTTGGAATTCCTGCGACGTCGGAGCTAACCCAATTTATTTGGATGACGGAATAAGGTCTGCCCGACAAATCGAGGATGACGCGTGCGAGCGCATCGTCCATGGGGACACTTGCTTCTGCCATTCGGCGGATGCCCTGCTTTGAGCCAAGTGCCTGACCAATCGCGTCCCCAAGCACTAAGCCGCAATCTTCGATGGTGTGATGATAGTCAATATGCAAGTCCCCTTTTGCCTGCAAATCAATATCCATCAGCCCATGCAAGGCGATTTGGGTGAGCATGTGGTCGAAGAATCCGATGCCGGTGTTGATGTTGGCAATTCCTGTCCCATCAAGATTAAGAGAGAGAGAAATATCGGTTTCTTTAGTTTTTCGGTTGCTTGTAGTTTTTCGCATAAAAACTCCTTGCTGAACTGCATTGCACTTGAAGTGAAACGGAAAGTGCGTTGCAGTTTGGGTGGTTTTGTAAGACCCGATGTGCAACGCATCCTATCGGATGCAATGCACACCTACATTTTCTTCAAAGCTTTCAACACTGCATCCACTTGCTCAGGCGTGCCAACGCTGATGCGGATATGGTCGTCTAAGCCGGGTTTGTTGAAGTAGCGGATGAGAATGCCTTGTTTTGCCAAATCCGCTTTGAGAGCGGCGGCATCTCGCCCGACGACACGGCAGAGAATGAAGTTGGATTGGGATGGATAGGGTTCTAAATAATCTACCTTCTGTAACTCTGCATAAAGTCGTTCACGTTCGGCGATGATTTTTTGACCGATTTCTTCGAGTTGGTCGGCGTGACGGAGGGCGGCTAGCGCAGCTTCACTCGCGGCAACGGAAACATTATAGGGCTGTTTGGCTGTCCAGAGATAGGGCATCAGCCAAGAGGGGAAGACTCCGTATCCAACTCGGAGACCGGCTAGCCCTGCCCATTTGCTGAAGGTGCGGAGGACGATTAAATTCTCTCTTTTAGCGACTTCTCGGATCTGCGTTGAGGCGGGCGGGGCGAATTCCATGTAAGCTTCGTCGAGGACGAGGAGCAGATTCTGTTTCAGCAAGGCATCCAGCAATTTGGGGGCAAGCAAGCCTCCATCAGGGTTGTTCGGCGTGGCGAGGAAGAAAATCTTCGGCTGATGTTCAGCAATCGCGTCGAGGAGGGCATCCGCATCCACAGAAAAATCATCCAAACGAGGAATATCAATTATCTGCCCACCGTTGATGGCAGTGTCGAAGGCGTACATCCCAAAAGTTGGAGGGCAATTGAGAATGGTGTCGCCGGGATTGATGAAAAAGCGGAGGAGAAGATCAATAAGCTCGTCGGCACCCGCTCCGGCAAGGATATTTTCAACGGGAATTTGGTGATAATCGGCAAGGGCGCGGCGGAGAAAACGGCTCTCGGGGTCGGGGTAAATGTGGGCGTAGGGCAGGCTGTAGAGGGCATCGGCGACGGCGGGGAGAATGCCGTAGGGGTTTTCGTTGGCATCAAGTTTGATAATTTTCTCAGCGGGAATGCCAAGTTGCTCGGAAAGTGCCTCGAAGGGGAGGATGGGGGTATAGGGTTCGAGGTCGAGGAGGTGGGGTCTTAGAAGATTTTTCATTTTAGGCTACTTTTTTTCACCACAGAGGACACGGAGTTCACAGAGTTTTTTGAGAAAAAAGAGAAGACCAAAAGGCTTTTCTCAGTGCTCTCTGTGAGCTCTGTGGTGAATCTCTGAGCGAAATTCATCATTATGCATTCATCATTCTGATTTTAGACGCGTTCGCGTGCGCCGCGAGCTTCTCTGTATCCGCAAAATCGGCGGCGATGGGGCTGAGAGCAGCGGCGGTTTCGGGATCGAGGGCAACCACGCTAGAGACTTTGACGAAATCGAGCAAGTTCAGTGGTGAAGCAAAACGGGCTGTGCCGCCAGTGGGCATGACGTGGCTGGGGCCAGCGACATAATCTCCGAGGGCTTCAAAGGAGTGTTCGCCGAGAAAGAATCCACCGGCATTGTTGATTTTATCCATCAAGGCTTTGGGATCGCGCACGGCGAGGCAAAGATGCTCTGCGGCGTAATCGTTTGCCAGTTTGGAAGCTTCTTCGAGGGTGGGGATAACAACGATTCCACCTTTATTTTCAAGAGATTCTTCGATGATTTCCGCACGGGAGAGTTTTGCAGTCTGCTCCGTGACTGCTGCCTGCACTTTTTTCGCAAAATCGGCTGAAGTGGTGAGCAAAATTGCACTCGCTTGCACATCATGCTCTGCTTGAGCGAGCAAATCTGCTGCCACCCAAGCGGGATTTGCCTCCTCATCGGCGATGACCATTGTTTCTGTTGGTCCCGCTAAACCGTCAAAACCAACCAAGCCATAAAGTTGCTGTTTGGCGAGTGTGACGAAGAGATTGCCTGCGCCGACAATTTTATCTACACGCGGCAAGGTTTCTGTCCCAAAAGCCATCGCCGCAATCGCTTGTGCGCCACCGACTTGGCAAATCTCGTCCACACCACAAATATATGCTGCCGCCAAAATCGAATCATGCGGATTTGGCGGGGTGCAGACAACCACATCCTTTACGCCCGCAACTTGGGCGGGAATGACGCTCATCAGCAGCGACGATGGCAGCGGCGCAGTCCCGCCCGGCACATAAATGCCGACGCGTTCAATCGCTGTGAAACGCTGACCAATTTCTCCGCCCATTTCATTCGTCAGCCAACTGGTGACGGGCTGTCTCTCGTGAAAATCACGAATCCGCGTAGCAGATTTCTCCAAAACTTCCTGCAAGCGAGCGGAGATGCGCTCATAAGCAGCAGCCAGTTCATCTTTGCCGATTTTGAAATTTGGTTCGTCAAAGCGATCGAGGGTCGCATTCCATTTCTGCACCGCCTTATCGCCATCTTCGTCAATAGATTGAAGAATCTGCATCACCGCCTGATGCGGCATCACGCCCTCGCCAAAAACAGACTCTGTCCTCGCAAGGGTGGCGGGAGAATAGCTGTCTTGGTAAATTGGATTGCGTTTTAGTAAATCTTTCTTTGCTTCTTCAAGTTGATAGATTTTAATCATCATAATCTCCAAGTTTTGGCTCTGTTTTTTTCAACGCGAATATTTTTTAAATAAAAAACTTTTATTCGCGTCATTCGCCAATTCGCAGCATTCGCGTTAAAAAACAAGGCTCATTCCAGTGCTTTTAGCATCGCCGTTAATTCTTCAGGCTCTTCTTCAAAAATATAATTCACATCCGAGACGACCACGCCGCTGCCCCCCACCGCGCGGATTTCACGAATCGCTTCATGCAGTTCAGATTTCGCCACAATCAGATGCACCGCGAACCAATTCTCATCGTCCCGTGTAATGACTTGCGAAATGGTCGGTCCCTGTAAGCCACCAATCACATCCTGCTCAAAAATTTTCGATGCAACACTTTCAGGAGAATCCCCGCGGATATTCGCAAAAATCGCCAAACGGTCTTCTGCTCGCAAATACGCGCTCAAAACTTCCAAAAGTTGCACCGCAATCTCCCGCACATCTTCATTTTCCTTCAAACGCGCCTTGTTCGCAATCAAACAAGCCTGCGCTTTCAAAATCTCGCCACCCCCCAAAATCTTCAAATGGTTGTCTCGCAAAGTCGTGCCCGTTGAGACAATATCCATAATCAAATCGGCATAGCCTACGGTTGGCGAGATTTCTAAAGTGCCTTCTGCTTGGATGATTCTAAACTGGATGCCGCTATTCTGCTTAAGAAATTGCGTAGTCAGATTTGGGAATTTGGACGCAATTTTAAGTTCGCGTTTTAGGCTTGCTTCCATTATGGACAGATCGGCGAGGGAATTAACATCTTCCCACTCCTGCGGCACAATCATATTCAAGGAGCATTTTCCAAACCCCAATTTTTGATGCAATTCAAGAATATCGCCATTCTCACCTTTCTTCTCAAGGAAAATATCGCGTCCTGTAATGCCAAAATCCACGCTCCCGTCGCGTACACTATAAACAATATCCGTAGGACGCTGAAAGATAATCTCCACATTCGGAAAACGTGGAATAGTCGCCATATACTGGCGTGGATTCGGCTTATAAACCTTAAAGCCCACCTTGGCGAGTAGCTCCTTGCTCTTCTCTCCCAAACGTCCCTTGCTAGGGAGGGAGATTCTGATTTTACGGTCTTCTTGCATAAATGCTCCTTTTATTTTTTCGAACACGGAGTTGCACGGATTACGCGGAGAAAGATTTTATGGCTATGGAGAAAATAAAAAAGCACTTCCCGTGTCGAGGAAGTGCTTTTGAAAATTTACTGAGTTTTTCTGAAATTGCTACGAAATCTCAATCACCTTAAAGCAAACACACCCGACTTGATTGTCAGTTTTATGGGCGTGACGATGATGAAGGTTGCTGAATACTTTTTTCATAACAGGGACGAGTTTATCACAGCAAAAGAGATGGTGCAAGAAAAATTGCATTAAAAAGACCTCGAGTATTTTTATACTCGAGGTCTCGCATAAATCTATACGCCAGCAGCAGCTTTTAATGCTTCTGCTCTATCTGTGCGTTCCCAAGTAAACTCGACATCTTCACGCCCAAAATGACCATAGGCTGAGGTCTGACGATAAATTGGTTTACGAAGGTCAAGGTCACGAATAATTGCACCCGGGCGCAAATCAAAATGTTCATCAATCAGGGCTGAAATTTTATCGTCTGAGATTTTCCCAGTACCAAAAGATTCAACATTGATAGAAAGTGGATGCGCAACACCGATAGCATAGGCAAGTTGAATTTCACAACGATCGGCAATGCCAGCCGCAACGATATTCTTTGCAACCCAACGCGAAGCATAAGCTGCTGAGCGATCTACTTTCGTGGCATCTTTACCAGAGAAAGCACCACCACCATGACGTCCCATCCCACCATAAGTATCTACGATAATTTTTCGGCCAGTCACACCAGCATCACCCATAGGACCGCCAATTACAAAACGTCCAGTGGGATTAACGAAGATTTTCAAATGATCATCCACCATATCGGCAGGCAAAATGGGATTAATCACATGCTCAATAATCTGCGCACGAATATCTTCGGCAGAAATGTCAGGGGCATGTTGTGTACTAATGAGCACTGTATCTACACGTTTAGGTTGCCCTTTTGAATACTCAATCGTTACTTGGCTTTTCCCATCTGGGCGTACCCAATCCAAAGTTCCGTTTTTGCGAACTTCGGTCAAACGTAAAGTTAGCTTATGAGCCAAATAAATAGGCATAGGCATCAGCGTGGGGGTTTCATTACAGGCGTAACCAAACATCATGCCCTGATCGCCCGCGCCAATGGCTTCAATCTCAGCTTCGGTCATTTCGCCAGATTTTGATTCAAGGGCCTCATCCACACCCATCGCAATATCAGAACTCTGACTGGCAACAGCAGAAAGAACACCACAGGTATTCCCATCAAAGCCTTTTTTACCGCGATCATAACCAATCTCGTTTACAACTTTGCGGACGAGTTTATCAAAATCTACATAGGCTTCAGTCGTAATTTCGCCTAATAACATTACATAGCCAGTTTTAATTGCAGTCTCACAAGCCACTCGAGATTTCGGGTCTTGCTCCAAGCAAGCATCCAAAACTGCATCGCTGATCTGGTCACACATCTTGTCAGGATGACCCTCAGTCACAGATTCAGATGTGAACATCAGGCTTTCGGAAGTCATAAAAGTTGTACTCATTTTTCACCTCATAAAATAGAAAATGCCCTTCAGGTATTCTTGAAAGGGCATTTGTCGCAAAAAAAATTGCACGGCTGCCCTCTCATCTTCCAGAAATTTCACTGCCGGAATTAGCACCTTGATTTTTTATAAAAAAACTAGGTTGCCGAGGCTTCAAAGGGCCGGTCCCTCCGCCTCTCTGGATAAGAGTTGCCGTATTGGGGCTATTTAATTGTGGCGGGAGTTTACCATAGCGAATAAAACAAGTCAAATTTTGGATAGGAAACATCGCATCACCCCTGAATTTTAACTTGATTCCCTTTACAGAAATTGAATTGAAAACAATATCTACGGTTAAAAAATAAGCCCTGACAGGATTTGAAATCCTGTCAGGGCTATTAAATTTAGCGGTAATTTTTCTCTACCAACTAACGCTATTTTAGCGGAAGCAAATTAGTTACCAGAAGCGCAGCGGAAACCGATTTTCGGAGATGATTCACCGTGGAATTCAGGAGAATCCATATCGTTGGCATCAGGGTTTGGTCCACTGGCATGACCACGATTGGTAACGCGGATATCCTTCTCCACATCCTGATAAGAACCACCACGAATAACGCGCAGTTGAGAAAGCATTCCCTTTGCCGCAAGGGGACCAGAAGGATTGGCGGCAACCGCAAGAGAGTAATAGCCTGCATCATAAAAATCGGAGACCCACTCCCAGACGTTACCAGACATATCAAGGACGCCATAAGGGCTGGCACCTGCCGGGAAACTGCCTACGCGAGAAACATCATTGATCTTATGATCAAAGTTAGCACGCGAAGTATCAGGACGCTCATCACCCCAAGGGAAACTGCGGAAGTCATCACCGCGAGCGGCACGCTCCCATTCTGCTTCGGTCGGAAGACGTTTGCCAGCCCATGAACAGTAATCGGTTGCATCGCCCCAAGTGACATAAATAACTGGGTAATCGGCATATTCTTCGGTGTTAAAATATTTCTGGTGCTTTTCAGATCTGAAGAAATCGGGCGGTTCACAAGCCCCGTCTTGTACACAAATCATATACATAGCATTGGTAATTTCAAGTTTATCCAACCAGAAAGCTGACATGGAAACCGCGTGATCAGGTTTCTCATCTTCCTCTGCTTTCACATCGAGACCGCCCATGCGGAAGCTACCCTCAGGGATGAAGACCTGCACCATTCCATCCACAGGGGAAACACGCTCTGAACCAGCTTCGGTAGATTGATCAGCTGGAGCTGCGGTCGCATTAAGCGGAACCGGTGTGGCAGTAGGAAATGCAGTAGCAAGAGGAATTGGTGTCGGTTCAGCATCTTGACCTACTCCGCCACAAGCGGCGAGGAATAGCATTAGAACCATTAATACGGGAAATAGTTTCTTCATTTGATTCTCCTTGAATCGTTATTTTTACCTATGCTCACAGTATATCGGTGGTCTTTTTTTTTTGTTATCACCCAATGGTCACAATTTTGTATTATTTCGTGACTTTGTGCGACTAATGACTTATAATGTCTTCATAAAGAAAATCAACCGCCTAGAAATAAACTACTTACAGGAAAAATCCATGCCCTCAGAAACTAAAGCAATTCGAGTTCTAATCGTCTGCGATCAAAGTGATACCGCCCCTCTGTTGGGATATATGATTCGCGAAAAAGGACTGAATGCGATCATCGAAACTTCTGTGCAACGAGCATTGGATCGCGCAATCGAAGTCATGCCAGATCTAATTGTGATTGATGTAAATGCGCCCCACTCAGAACGGATTGCCCTTGCAAAAAAATACCGCTCTCTAAGCAGAAAGCCGGTTTTGCTCTTTTTACCAACTCACCATGAAACCGAAATTCTGGAAGCCTACCACGCGGGCGTTGACGAGTGTATTGTAAAGCCAGTTAGTCCTGCTATTTTTCTGGCAAAAATTGCATCTTGGGCTAAACGTAGCACAACCGCTCCCCTACGCCCACTCACAGCTCCTCAACTTCGGCTCAACTCCGCCAAGCGTCTTGCTCGCACAGCAGAGGGAGAAAAGATCAGCCTCACCAATCTCGAATTTCGTCTTTTAGGTTTGCTAATGAATCGCCCCGGACATGTCTTCAGAAACGAGGAGATTATCCTCGCCGTTTGGGGCATTTCTGACCAAAGTGATCAAACCGCTCTCAAAAACGTCGTTTATCGTTTACGAAAAAAACTAGGCGATAGTCGAGAATATATGATCCAAACTTCGCCGGGGGGCTACAGTTTTACTGAAGATTAGCGTACAAAATCGAGCGCGTACTCTGCGTCCAAGTAATCTGGACGATGATGCAATGCACTCTCCCAATTGGTAATTGCCTTATCAAAATCACCCTGCCGATATAACGCCCAACCCCGCCAAAGCAACGCCTCCTCTGAATTTGGGGTGCGCTGCAAGGCATATTCTGTCAATGTGAGTAAATCTTCTGTACGATGATCCTGAAATGAAGCAATAAAAGGTCCAAACTGATAGCGCATCATTCGCTGGGGGAGACCCAAACTGCGCGCCATATCATAAGCATTGGCGGATTCGGTATACCTTTCAAAATAAAGCAAATTCGATCCTAAATTAAACCAGGCATAAGTATCTTCTGGATTTACTTGAGTCGCACGTTGGGACGCTTGCAACGCGTTTAGACGGTTGGTCTCTTCACTCCAATCATCTCCCAATAACTCCTGCAATTCAGCCTCATCTTCGGGGAGATAAATTAGCATATAGACATGGTTAAAAGGTTGCCAATCTTCTTCAATTCTCTCATAAGAGAGGGTTTGATTCGCCCCGTGATAAGAATCCTGCCCGACGAAGGTTTGGCTTTCATCATCATAGGCCGTGAGAAGCATATAATGCGCAGCCCAGAGATCGTCGTTCGGCCAGTAGGCATCGTCAAAGTGGAAGGTTTCTTCGATCAGAACCGGATAACCGGCGGCAATCAGTTTTTTGAGCAGAAGCAAATTCCCATTTACGCGGTATTCCGCACGCAGCCATCCCGCATAATTACGAACGTAGTAGACCATCTCTTCGGGATTGACATTGCGATCCTGCGGAATCGGTTTGATGAGATCAGAGATGTCAAATTGGTCCCCATCCCAACCGTAATAACGTAAAGCCATCGTCAGAGATGCAGGGCCACAATTATTCATATCTTGTAATTCATACGCAGGGACAGGCAGCGAAGCCTGTGCAGGCAAGGGCACAGACCTTGCTGTTAAGGTAGGCTGCTGTGTCGGAGTAATCGTCTCAAGCGTGGGGATGATGCTCTGAGGGGTCGGGCTGGCTAACCTAGTTGGGGCAGGTTGTGCAGTTGGCACTGGTCCAGCGGGGTTAGCCACACCGCGTAAGTAAGTTTTAGCAATTTCAATTCGCCAACTCAACCGTCGCTTAATCGGAGGGTATTGAGAAAGAGCAAGCCCTAAAACAATTAGCGCAAGAATGAAAAGGGGTATTTTCTTTTTTGACATGGCAACGAGTTTACCAGAAGGAATCCCTTTATCTTTGCCCGTAATGATTTTTCTTATAATCTTGCATAGCTCTAATATCTTCTGCTGAAATGAGATGCGGCGTACCGATATTGAGTGCCAAGATATAAATATGGGCAGATTTTTCAACTACATGACAAACGGTCAATGCGGTTTTCATATCTTCACCAGTGCATAAAGTTCCATGATTGGGCAAAAGTACAGCATTACGTTCTTCTCCCAAACCTACTGCCACATTTTCCCCAAGTTCCTTTGTTCCTGGTAAAGCATAGACCGAGCAGACAATTTTATCGCCAACAATTTGAGCAAAATCTTCGCTCACAGCGGGTAGTTCCATCCCGTTGACTCCCAAAACTGTTGAGTAAAGCGGATGGGTGTGGATAACCGCATTGACATCTGGACGAGCACGGTAAACGGCGATATGGGTTTCTTTTTCGATGGACGGGACTCGTTCCCCATCAACGACATTTAGATCAAGATCTAAAACAACAATATCGCTGGTTTTGATCGCACGATAATCCATCCCACTAGGGCTGATATATACCAAACCCGTTTCAGGGTCGCGTGCGCTGATATTGCCCCATGTTCCTACTGTAAGACCTTCTTCGAGCATTGTCTTTCCAGAATCTACAATTATTTTTTTATAACTTTCATTGATTTTCATTTTTTATCCTTTTATCTTATACAGTGAAAACGCCAAGTTTTCACTTGACGTTTTAGTAACTTAATTATGGATTATTCTACTGATCAAGTTTGAATTTTCGCCAGAGCCTGACGATATTCTTCCACATTCGATGGCTCCATACTCAAAATCATATTTATTGTTCGTACGGCTTGCTCATTCTCCCCAACTTCCAGAAACATTTCAGCAGCAGTATCAAAACTTTCAATCGCTTTTTCTTTTTTATCTGAATTACGATATTGCTCAGCAAGAATACGATGTAATTGCGGAACAGTCGAGTGGCTGTTAAGCAAATCTTCTATTAATTCAATAACATCGTTTTCATCAGAAGGATGTTCTTCCAAATAATTCAGGTAACTATCTAATTCACTCAAGCCCTGCGATCTATTTGCCAATTTCAAATTTAAGTCTATCAAACTCTTTCGAGACTCTCTATCTTCTGGAAGAAGCGTACGGATTTGTTCAAAAACTCTAACCGCCCTCTTCCAATCAAGACGTTGCATATCAATATCTGCCATACGTTGCAAAATATGGACATTCCATGAACGTTCAGCGTTGCCCTGTTGTGCAGCGCGCAGCGCAGTTGTGTATGTTTTGCGTGCCATATCCAATTCGGCGAGGCGATAATAAATTTCTGCCAAATTAAGATATTCACGGATAGCATCGTCAATTTGTCCTCGCGCAGTCAATTGGTCAATCAACTTTGTGCGAGATGAGAGATTCATCGGTGCAAGTTTAATGATCTTCCGTAAAAAAACAGTAGCTTGATTTGCTTCGCCACGAATACTATATGCTTCAGCGATCACACCAAACTTCGCAATCGCTTCTTCATTACGTTCTTCTTTGATAAGGAGATCGCCAATCAAGGAATGGAGGGGAAGGTAAGTGGGGGCATATGTAATTGCTTGATAAGCCTCATCCATAGCGGAACGCATATGGCCCAAACGTGCCAGCTCGTGGATACGACTCATTGACCCTAATACCTGACCGCTCTGTGCTTGAATCAAAATCTCAGCTAACGGCATGGGCATCTCGCCATCTGAACTAGGAAGTTCCTTACGAGAATTCCGAAGATTTTCACGCCAATTTTCTTTCATCAACATTTCTTCAACATTATCGCAAAGGCGAAGGTGAGCTTCTTCATCTTCTTCGCGAGATTGCGCTTCGATCAATGGCTCATAAAGTTGACGCAAGGCATCAGCTTGGTCATCAGGAACAAGCATAGCATCAGCAATCTTTAAAGCTTCAAGATATTCTGCTGCTGCAGCGGGAATGCGCCCCAAAAGCCGAAGATTTTGACCCATCAACAAACGCGCAGCAAGCCCAAAATCCGCGTGTTTGACCGCATGTTGAAGATGACGCATAGCACTCTCAAGCCGCTCGCCATTTGAGCGGAGCATCCCCAAATTAAAATAGAGGGCAGGATGCTCGAATCCAGCTAAAAGGGCATGTGCCAATTCGTCCGCAGCGAGTTCATTTTGATTTTTCGATTGAGCGTCAATTGCTTGCCCCAAATGCAAAACGATCTTGGTTTGCTCCATTTTTTTTAGTGATAACTGCGCAGTGCCATGCATAATGGCTTGCAACCCTTTGCGCTCTTTTTGCCCATCACTTACATCAGAATATTCAAAAAGAATTTCAGCAAGAATCATCAAAGCTTTTTGTCTCGCTTCTTTGACAGGATCAGCACTACTGGATACTTCTTTTTTGGGAGCGTTCAATTGCTTAACTTGTGCTATGCGAAGCGGGCCTGTACCACCCTTTGGACGGATCGGCTTTGGCAAAAGTTGTCCGCTACTTAGCAGGGCTTGCGCTTGTTGTGCTGCCTGATTGCCAGGCATAATTTTCAAAGCACGCTCTACAAGTTCGGAGGCTTTATCTTTTTTTCCTGAACGCTGCATTAGACTAGCAAGGGCGAGATATTCAGTAACCGCTCGCTTCTTATTACCCAAACGTTCATGAACCAAAGCAAGACGGGAATGTGCCAAAATATGTTCTGGATCAAGTTGAGTAACACGTGACCAGTTCTCAATTGCTTTATTAGCATCTTTTTGATTCAGATATAAGTCCGCAGCTTTAATCGCTGCCGTAACTGCGGCATTCAAATTCCCTAAACGCTCAGATAATTGGGCTCTTTTCTCAAAAGGAATGGGATCATCAGGAGAAACTTCAGATAAACGCTGATACGTCTGCAAAGCTTCATCAAACTCCTGCAATTGATACAGGGCTAACCCCAAGCTTGTAAGTGCCTTAGGATGATCTGGTATCTCAGCCAATGCCTCACGATAGGAAGTTACGGCTTTATCCCACAATTGATCCCATGCTGCGGAATGACCGCTACTCATCGCCTTCTGGAAGAGTTCTTTTTGATCTGTCATAAAGTTGATCTCATTTTTTGAATCAAAAAATTATGTTTTGCGTATTATAAATCGCCCCACCTTAGGCCTGAACGGGCTTCGGTGGTCAAAGGTATATCCAATGAATATGCCGACTCCATCGCGTCGGTTACGACCTTAATAGTAACATCCAATTCGTTTTCTGGACACTCAATAACTACTTCATCGTGAACTTGCAATAACACCTTGGCTTGCAAACTTGCACCTTCAATCGCTTTTGACACATCCAGCATAGCGATTTTCATTATATCTGCCGCTGTTCCTTGAATGGGCGCATTGATCGCAGCACGTTCTGCATTATTTCGAAGTTGTTTATTCACCGGATTTTTTAGCGCAGGGAAATATCGTCGTCGCCCTAACAAAGTTTCGACATACCCCTGATCTGCTGCCACATTCCGAATACTATCTAAATATCGCTTCACACCGGGGAATTCTTCAAAATAAGAGGCGACAAAATCTTCTGCTTCTGCCAAAGTTAACTCTGTAGAGCGCGTCAACCCAAAAGCAGACATACCGTATATCAAACCGAAATTGACCGCTTTCGCATCGCGCCGCATATCTTTGGTGACATCTTCCAACTTTACACCATAAATCCCTGCCGCTGTAGTGGCATGAATGTCTTGCCCTGAATTAAAGGCAGCTATCATCGTCTTGTCTTGAGCCATATGTGCCACAATCCTTAATTCAATTTGAGAGTAGTCAATTGCCAACAAGACATTTCCTCCAGCGGCTATAAAGCCTTTGCGCACGCGCCGTCCTAACTCTGAACGGATGGGGATATTTTGCAAATTTGGATTAGATGAAGCCAAACGCCCCGTTACCGAACCTGTTTGGTTGAAAGAAGTATGCACACGCCCTGTTGCAGGGTTGAGCGCAGCAGGCAACGCATCCACATAAGTTGATTTCAATTTTGCTAACTCACGCTGTTCCAAAATCAAATCCACAACAGGGTGGTCTCCACGCATCCCCTCCAATACCGAAGCAGACGTGGAATAATGTCCGCTTTTGGTTTTGCGTGTACGATCAGGTGGTTGCAAACCCAACCGAGTAAAAAGAACTTCTGAAAGTTGTTGGGTAGAGTTAAGATTAAACGCCTTCCCAGCCAGTTCAACCACTTCTTTTTCGATCTCTGCCAAGCGCGTTCCTAATTGCATTGAAAACTCTTCGAAAAATGGTATGTCTAATAAAATGCCTGCCATTTCCATTTTCATTAAGACATCAACAAGAGGCATTTCTATCTCATCAAGCAATTTAGTTGAGTTAGCCCCTACCAAATCTTTCTGTAAAAGGGGATAAAGTTGTAGGCAAATTTCCGCATCCGCGGCGGCGTAGGGCGCGGCATCTTCAATTGCCACTTCTGCCATGCTAATCTGGCTCTTCCCTTTGCCAATCAAAACTTCAATCTCTGTCATCTGCTCACCCAGCCGCATAAATGCCAATTTCTTCAAGCCCAAATTGCGTGAAGCTGGGTCGATTAACCATTCGGCAATCATTGTATCGAAAGAAAGCGGCGCAACCTGCAAGCCATAACGAGCCAGCATAATTACGTCATATTTTAGATTATGCCCAATTTTTTGAATATCTGGATTTATCAACGAGGGACGCAAGGCATCTAAAACTTCATCCAGCGGCAACTGTTTTCCATTATTATGACCAGTCGGGATGTAAAACCCTTCACCCACTTCAACAGCAACTGAAATCCCAACCAAATCTGCTTGCATTTCGTCTGTGGATGTCGTCTCTGTATCAAGGGCGATCATTGTAGCGGCTTCGAGTTTTTTTGCTAGTGCGACCAGTGCTTCGCTCGTGTCCACAACTTGCGTGGCAATGGAGACAGGTTGTCTCGGTGAGGAAAGTGTTGGTGCACCCTTCCCGCCGAAGAGGGAAAGCTGGTCTCCTGCTGCGGGCCCTGCATCTGGAAGAGGAGTTTGCGTTAACTTGTTAAGACGATTGATGAGAGAATGAAATTCGAGTTCCCGGAAAAGCTCAGTGACAGCGGGCACATCTAATTCGGTAGCACGCGCTTTCTCAATATCCAGAGATATGTCCAAATCGGTGTGGATGCGCGCCAAATCTCGGCTCAGGTAGGCGGCTTCTTTATCGGTAGCAAGTTTGGTCTGGAAGCGTTTCGGTATTTCATCCAGATGAGCATAGATATTATCTAGAGTTTCATATTCTCCAAGTAATTTCTGCGCGGTTTTCGTCCCAATTCCGTAAACACCGGGGATATTATCGGAGCTATCCCCCATCAGAGCTTTCATATCCACAACCTGATCGGGGCGCACACCAAGCTTTTTCACCACATCAGCAGGATAATAATCACGCGCGTCGCTCATGGAACGCCCTGGCAAATTGACAATAACGCGCTCATCTACAAGTTGGAGCAAGTCTCGATCACCAGTGATGATTTTTACACCAAGTCCCTCTTTGGATGCTTGCAAGGCGACACTGCCTAGAACGTCGTCAGCCTCGAAGCCTTCCATTTCGAGACGCGGCAAGTTGAAAATATCCACCATTTGCCGGATGCGCTCAATTTGCGGGCGAAGGTCATCGGGCATTTTAGCGCGTGTGCCTTTATATTCAGGGTACATCTCATGGCGAAATGTTTTGCCCACATCAAAAGCGACTGCCATATAATCTGGTTTGTCATTTTCAAGCAGACGCAAGAGAACACTAGCAAAACCATAAATACCGGCCGTTGGTTCGCCTGATGCTGTTTTCCAACGATCA
This sequence comes from Anaerolineae bacterium, assembly GCA_018645405.1. Lineage (GTDB taxonomy): Bacteria > Chloroflexota > Anaerolineae > Anaerolineales > Villigracilaceae > Desulfolinea. Next base: position 21,927 of record JABGOQ010000087.1, read on the forward strand.
GGTCCTCCAGCACTGAGGGCAAAATAAGAACGATAGGCTAGGGCATGTCCATCAATTAGGTAAAGGGTTGGGGGCATAAGGGATTGGGGGAGGTTATAGGATGAGAGATTTGTGATTCAATATGTAGGTAATGCGTAATGTTTTCAGGGAGAGGAAGATTGTCTTGCTGTCCTAACCACTATCATTTTCTTACGCAATACGAAATACGTACTACGCTTTTAGAAGAACCCCCTCAACATATCTTATTTACGCACCTTGTCGCTCACGGGTATGCTTGATATAGTCTTTGACCAGCTTTGAAGGGTGTGGCTGGCTACCACCCATAATAAGATAACCAGGTGCCCAAAAATCACCTGAAGGGTTTTCTTTTTTCTGCCGAGGAAAGTCGCCAAAGATTTTCTCTGATGTTTGCTTGCGCATAATGCGCATGAGGTATCCCGGTGATGCAGTTGGAGGAACATGGATTACCCACTGCAAATAATCGGGGCGCACAGAGAGATGCTCTAGCCGCCATCCAAAGGCAACGCAGATATTTGGCATCCATTCTGAAAGACGCTCAGCGATATCACCTGTAAGGTGGTGGGTACTAAAGCGTGGAACTAGTAGACAAGCATAAGTTAGATCGTATGTGCCCGATGGAGAAGGTTCGAGAATTATGCGCCCAGCAACTTCGGTTATCGAACGAGGGCGCGTTTCAATCAGTTCTTCGGGGCTTGGCTTTCGAATTGGCGTTTCTGGGCGGGCGGATTTTGAAATTCTGGTTGCATCAAGATCGATGTCTATACTTTGACGAGGTTGCGCTACCTGAACACGCGTTTGATTAAAATCAACCTGTTCCTGTTTTTTTTCAAAGAAATCGCTGGCTTGAATTGCTGGGGATCGCTCCTGTAAAGAATTAACAGAAGGCTCATTTTGCCTGCTTGTTTTCGCTTTCGCAAAGGGATTAGGCATTGGCTCATTAGCCAAAGATGCTAACGAGGGTTTTGGAGGGCTAGGTGTACTCGTAGGCGCTGAAGTTTTTATATTAGCAGATGCACTTGTTGGTGTAGGGTTTGGAATATTTTCCAATATTTCAGAGATTGGAGGAAGAGCATTATCTCCTCCATCTTCAAAATCAAAAAGGTCAATGAGATCTTTATTATCGCTCTCTTCCAATGGTGGTTTTATTTCAGACGATGTTTTTTCTTCCAGAGAAAAGGCAAGGGAATCGGCTAAATGCGTTGCCTGGCGACGAATCGCACTAAATGGTGTTTCAGCATCGAAGATCATTGCCAGGTTAGTTTCATCTGCAAGTTCTGTGGAGAAGAGCATATGCTCTGCTTGTGTTGTATCAAGACGAAGGAATTTTAGCAAATCCCCCATTTTTTTATCTCGACCAACAATTTGCACAAGTTCAGCAGATGCTTCTTCTGAAAGCTGACCGGCATAAGCCCACATCTCTCCGTGACGGATGATGAGCGCAGCCTGGGCAGATGATTCTAGTGTTAGGCGAGTGAGATGTTGAGCAGCTTTGCTTACGTCTCTCATCCAAGCAAGAGTCTCTTTTTCTTTGGCGGCACTTTCTGCTTGGTTCAAAACTTTTTCATTTTCAGCATAAGGAAGAGACAGCGCAGGTCTTTCATCTTCTGTTAGGATACGAAGAAGGTCGGGGATGAAAAAAGGTTTACGGAGAAAAGTCCAAGGGCGGAGAGCATCAAGACGGGGGGCTGTTTGGTTGGCAGCAATAATGACAAGGCGCAAATTAGAATCTGTTGCACGCAGAGCAAGCCCAAGATCAAGGATGGAATCGTTCTTCAAATCCGTATCCAAAAAGACGTGGGAAAATTCCTGGCCTTCTAGTTTGTATATAGCCGCGGCTCTATTATCCACAATCTCAACATGAGCTGGGCGCGTTTCTTCTAGGCTTTGGCGAATATGTTCTCCAAAACTAGGTTGCGAGGTGATTACAAGCAATGAAAGTGTCATTTCGTTTAAAATTTTATCATGCACAAGACAGGTAAGCAAGCCTGTCTCTGGGGGGAGGTGGACATTTTTGTTAGGTGTTGATTTAGAAACTCAGCTTGACTTTTGGGTACTCTTTGTGCTATCAATAGGAAAACTATTTTGAGAGGTTATTTAATGCATCGAGAACGTGTTTCTGATAATGTTTATTGGTTCCAGAGTGATGTTTATGCGCAAGTTACAGCTGGTGTTGTTGTTGGTCCTAAGTGGTCGGTATTAATCGATACATTAGCTCTCCCTGAGGAAGCCAATGAAATCCGTGATTTTGTGGAACATAATCTACAATCCAAAATACGCTATGTTATTAATACACATTATCACGCTGATCATTCATGGGGAAATTGTTTTTTTCCAGACGCAACGATTATTGCACATACTCGGTGTCGTGAACTTTTAGCTGAACAAGGTATTCCTGCGTTAAAAGAGGCAAAAAAACAAAGTCCGATTTTTGAACAAGTTGAAATTGTTTTGCCAAATATGACCCTTGATAATGGCGAGATGATTTTACAAATTGGGAAAAAACATTTGAAAATTATCCCTGCCCCCGGTCATAGTGAAGACGGGATTGCTATCTCGGTTGTTGAAGACCGCGTTCTTTTTGCAGGGGATACTTTTATGCCTATCCCCTATCTTCTTGATGGGAATATTGAAGAATTGCGCGGCTTCTACGAAGTAGTGCGAAATATGACTTTGGAAAATATCGTCCAAGGACATGGCGAAGTCATTCTACGCGGAGAAGTTGAACCGACTATTGATGGAAATCTTGAGTATATTGCTTTAATCGAAAAAATCGCCAGAACAGCATTACGCAGAAAAGCTCCAATGGAGTATTTAGCGAAACAAGATATAGAAAAATGTGGAAAAAGCCGCATTCTTCTTGGTGGGTTGGCCACAGGGCTGCATGAACAAAACCTGCAATATGTCTACGACCTTGCTCTTAAAAAAGCAAAAGCTGAAGCATAAGAACTGATAAAGTTTTCGCCAAGTAATTTCGTAGAAATACCTAAACCGCAAATCCAATTTAAGTTTTTGAAAGATCGTTGATTAAAGAAAAAGCCCTCAAAAATTATATTTTTAAGGGCTTTTAGTTATCGGATACTATATTTTTCTATTCGCTTCTTGTCTCGCCCTCTCCCCATACTTTCTTTTTCGCTCGCCAACCGTGTAAACGCTCTTCTCCCGCTAGCAGGCGCTTGATATTAGGACGCAATGCCCAAACCAGCAGAAGTTCAGCCAAAACACCATAAAGGACGTAAACCCAGGGTCCGTCAAAAAACAACGCCCGGATAATAAAAATCACCATTGCAATCAAAGCCGCACTCATTGTTGTTACAGAAGCGTAGCCTACAGCAAAAAAAATGAATAGCCCAACGGGGAAAACGATCAAAATCGAGGGAGCCCATAAACCCAACGCCCCACCTACACTAGCAGCCCCACCAGCTCCACCGCCTAAACGAATCTTTCCGTTTTCGCGCTCTACTAAAAAGATCGAATAATTATGCCCGACAATCGCAGCAATTGGTGCGAGAACTTCCACCAACTGACTAGCATTAAAGGCTTGCGCTATCCACACAGTGCTAGCAGCTTTTAAAATATCCAAAATCCCAGTTGCAAAGCCGGCCCAAAAACCAGCTGCGCGCATTACATTCGTCCCTCCTGTGCGTCCGCTTTCAACCTTCCGCACATCTTTTCCTGTTCGCATTTTGACAATTAACAAACCAATCGGAACCGATCCGATCAAATACCCAAGAAGCACCACAAGAGTGCCTTGAAAAAACTCCATTTTTGCCTCCAAAACTAATCTGCCTATGGTAACACTAATTATTGCGCACGGTTACTCTTTGGATGAGAAAATCGGTACGCACCCAACCTCAACTTGCCCCCGTTATGAAAACTTTTTCTCTACCCAAGCAAAATGCCTGCAACCCAAACCAAAAGCAACATCACCAAAGGCTCAGTCAGTGCTCTTCGGAGAGGAATCCCCTCCAACAAACTGGCAATCAAACTTGTCAATGTATATAACGTGCCCAACAGAAAAATGCCATAACGAATAGGAGAAATCGGCAAATAATGCAAGCCTGCTGCCAACTGAATCCCAATTATCGCAATCCCAGCAGACCAAGCCAACTCCCAACGACCTCCTACACGCAGATGCAACGTTCGTAGGCTAACAAAAAATGTAGCTAAAAATAACGGTGGCGTTAGTAAAAAGAGACGGGTATTTGAATATCGCAAAGCAAGCGTCAAAATCAAATAGAGTGAAAAAGAAATCACAGTTAGCACAACCATCGCTGTTGGGTAACTGGTATCACCAGGGCTAACAACTACATACTCCGCCCAAAATACCAAAACCAGAAGAAGCCCGCCCAACCCAAAACCACCCCACCATAGAGATCCACCTGGGAGTAGATAAAGCGGCACGCCTAAAACCAATGCAGTCAATGTCGGCACAAGCCAATGCTCCACCGTAGGCTTTTTCTCCAGCAATGGATGATCACGCAGTAGCCAGTCCATCCCGGTTGCAGTTAACCCTGAAGCCAGAATAATAACGACAAGACGCAAATCAAAATCAAAATGGATTATCCGTCCGAAAACCTGAAATCCCAATCGATAAGCAGAACCAGATAATAAGCGCGTTAAGGCAAAAGCCAGCAAAACGGTTGCTGTCAAAACACTAATTCGATTGGTATCAGGGAGGTAACGATTTGTTTTCATAGGGCTTCTCTTGGAGACATACCTTATTGTACCTGTCTCCTAAAGGGATGCCAAGAGCCAGCTAAAAACAAGCCGTTATGGTAAAATTGAAAGGTTATGAAATTTTTAAATGATGAAGAATTCACCCCTCCTCCAGGTATAATTTCTGCCCTAAAATCAGGCTTTGATATAACAGCCAATCAAGTTGGAATTATCCTTTTCCCCATCCTTCTGGATGTCTTTTTGTGGTTCGGACCTCGCCTCCGTGTTGAGAATCTACTCCGCACTTTGCTTGCTCAATTCGATATGCTTGCTAGCGAGAATTTTATCCCCGCAGCAGAGCTTCAGCGTATCCAGGAGTCTATCGGAGAGTTGATTTCACTGAATATCAACTTATTTAGTCTCTTGCGCACCTTCCCTATAGGCGTTAGCAGCTTAATGGGGCAGGCATTTCCTGCACTAACTCCATTAGGAGAACCAAACTCCTATCAAATCGGCTCTGCTTTTACTTTCTTTTTGTGGGTTGGCGGATTAACCTTTTTTGGCTGGGTTTTTGGAAGCTTCTATTTTACTTGGGTTTCAAAAGTAACCCTACAAGATGAGAAGCATGATCTTCTTTGGGCAGGAAGAACTGTTTTGCAAGCAACAATGCTGGCTATACTTTGGACAGTCACCTTCTCTACAATTGGAATACCACTTTTGCTTGTTTTCTCAATTTTTATGCAAATCAATGCCAGCTTGGCACAAATTGCGTTCCTCCTTCTAGCATTCTTTGCTATGTGGATCATTGTTCCCATTTTCTTTTCAGCACATGGGGTTTTTACCAATAACGAAAACTTATTTCGCTCCATTATAAGCAGTTTCCATCTTTCTCGTTTCACACTGCCCACAAGCAGTTTTTTCGTTATCAGTATTGCTATTCTCAGCCAAGGATTCAACATTCTTTGGTTAACACCATCCACTTCTTCGTGGATGATGCTTGTCGGTATTTTCGGACACGCCTTTATAACAACATCATTATTGGCAGCCAGTTTTATTTATTATCGTGATATGAACGTCTGGCTTGAGACGCTTTTGGAAAAACTTGCATCCAAAGCAACTTCAGCGCAGGCTTAACGCCCCGGAGGATTTTGTGGCTCAAAAAAACGCATCGTATAAAGCAAAAGATATTCAAGTTTTAGAAGGTTTAGAAGCCGTTCGTCGCCGCCCAGGCATGTATGTCGGTGGGACAGATGTCAAGGCCTTGCATCATCTGGTTTATGAGGTGGTTGATAACGCCATTGATGAGGCACTGGCTGGTTTTTGCGATGAGATTAATATCATCATCCACGAAAATGAGAGCATCTCTGTACAAGATAATGGACGTGGTATCCCCGTTGATATCCATGCGCAAACAGGCATGTCGGCATTGGAAGTTGTTATGACAAAACTTCATGCAGGCGGTAAATTTGGCGGGAGCGGATATAAAGTTTCTGGTGGTTTACATGGTGTTGGCGTAAGTGCAGTGAATGCACTTTCAGAATGGTGTGAAGTTGAAGTCAAGCGAAATGGCAAAATTTATTTACAACGCTATGAACGCGGTATTCCACAAGCGGATATAAAAACTATCGGCAAAACAAATACCAAAGAAACGGGAACAACTGTAACTTTCAAGTACGATACATCGATTTTCGTCGGCGATTTCGGCTACAAGTTTTCCACACTTGTCCACCGCTTCCGAGAGATGGCATTTGTCACGCGCGGCGTCAAAATTCGTATTGTAGATGAGCGCACTGCCAAAGAAATGAATTTCTATTTTGAAGGTGGAATCTCATCTTTTGTGCGCTATATGAATCGCAACCGCCGCGGGCTCCACAAAGTTGTTTATGTGGAAAAAACCATTGACAATATCAGCGTCGAGGCAGCAATTCAATATACAGATGCTTTTACCGAGTCTATCTATGCCTTCGCAAATACGATCAATACGATTGATGGTGGCACACATCTGACAGGCTTGCGCGCCGCATTGACCCGTGTCATCAATGATTATGCCCGCAAAAATAAAATTCTAAAAGACAAAGATAAAAACTTTACAGGAGACGATACACGCGAAGGTTTGACCGCCATCGTTTCCATTAAACATCCTGACCCCCAGTTTGAAAGCCAAACAAAAGTTAAGTTAATGAATCCTGAAGTACAAACCCATGCACAGAAAATCGTTGGCGAAGCTTTTAGCACTTTCTTGGAAGAAACGCCAGCAGCAGCAAGAGCTATTGTGCAAAAATGTCTCACTTCAGCACGGGCACGTAGTGCAGCACGCAAAGCGCGCGATTTAGTAATCCGAAAATCTGCTTTAGAGAGTTTAACCCTGCCTGGAAAATTAGCCGATTGTTCCGAGCGAGATTCCAGCAAGACCGAGCTGTATATCGTCGAGGGTGACTCGGCAGGTGGCTCTGCCAAGCAGGGACGTGACCGTCATTTTCAGGCAATTTTGCCCTTGCGCGGTAAGATTTTGAATACAGAACGCGCCCGCCTTGATAAAATTTTGGCAAATAAAGAAGTCAGAGCACTCATCTCGGCACTTGGTACAGGGATTGGAGATGGCTTTGACGTGAGTGGTTTACGCTATGGGCGCGTCATCATCATGACCGATGCCGATGTAGACGGTAGCCATATCCGCACCTTATTACTGACATTCTTCTTCCGCTATATGCAACCACTGATCGACGAAGGTCATCTTTATGTTGCCCAGCCGCCGCTTTATCTCATCACGCATAAACGAAAATCAGAATATGTTTATACAGAAGATGAAAAAGAAGATTTCGTAAAAGGCATCCCCAAAGGCGACAAAGTTGGATTACAACGCTATAAGGGTTTGGGTGAAATGAATCCCACCCAACTTTGGGAAACAACAATGGATCCAGAACACCGTACCCTGCTCCTCGTCACGATCGAAGACGCGGCTGAAGCAGACCGTACATTTGATATGTTAATGGGAGCAGCCGTCCCTCCACGTAAACGCTTTATCCAAACCCACGCGCGAGATGTCCGCAATTTGGATGTATAACCTACCTCAAGTCGCTTTCTCGCATTCCAAATAAGAAGTTCACAAAATCGGTCTCATCGCAGACCGATTTTGTTATGAAATAACCATCTTCAAGCAAGATAATCTAGTGTAAAATTCTTATACGGCTATTCTGTGAAGCGACAAGGTATATTATGAGCATCTCTCAACCTATTGAAAAGAAAGAACCCTTCAACCAAGCACTAAAAAATACCGTTCTCATCTATCAAGCGATTGCAGTCATCGCCTTTATTTTCATCCCTATAGCCGCCATCCAATGGTCAAATCTCCCTTTTATGGGCGCATTTGTCGAACACACGATGGTCTTCAATGGTATTGGCCCCACAAGGGAAAGCACAGAAAATGAAGCGTGGCAACTTTTTGATGCTGGTCTCACACTTGGAGATCAACTCACAAAAATCAACGGAGAAAATATAACGAGCGCGAAAGAAATAAGCGAAGCTCTCTCAACTTATTCACCGAACGACGAAATTCAAATCACTTACTTAAACGCAGAAGGCAAAGAACTAGGTAAGACTGTCAAGCTGATAGCCTTCCCCACATCTGACAAAATCAAATACTTCGTCATTCCTTATGGAGTTGGCCTGGTCTATCTCATACTCGGTTTATGGATGTCCAGACTACGCCTTTCAGAAAGTGCCGGGCGCGCCTTTATTCTTTTTGCCACTTCGTTTTCACTAGGCTCTGCCGCACTTTTTGACCTATACACCACCCACACCCTAACCATTTTATGGACTTTTTCCGTTGCTATTGCTGGCGGTGCCTTATTGGATTTATCTCTAACCTTCCCACAAGAATTCAATTTCACAAAAAAATATCCTTTCTTTCGCCGAATCGGATACGGCATCGCTCTTGTATTAGGCTTGCTTGCGCTCCCCAGCATCTATAACCTTCAGGTACCTATAGATTACGTCCAAAAATGGCAATATATCTACGGGTTTACAGGCTTTTCCGTTATATTCTTCATCGGTGCCCTCTTTGTTCACGGATATACCGATAAATCGCCAGTCGCAAAACAACAAATAAAAATGGTATGGTGGGGCATCCTTCTCTCCTTCGCCCCACTGGGAATTTGGTTATTCATCTCCTTCTTCCGCTCGATGAATTTCAGTCCCTATCTCTTCATCCCAACAATTGGCTTCCCTCTAATAACTGGCTATGCGATCTTACGCTACCGCCTCTTTAGAGTAGACTATCTTTTCAGTCGTGGAATACTGGTTATCAGCCTAAGTGCGATGGCAAGTATTGGCTACGGTCTAATTCTTTGGGGGGCAGGTTTGATTTCAGGAACACAAATCCCTGCAAATAATCCTTGGGCGATCGGTGCCTTTATAGCTTTTCTAGCCTTCATTATGCTCCCCATACGAGAGCGTGTCCAAACAACTATTGATGCCGTTGTCTTTCGAGGAAAGCATGCCTTTCAAGAACAACAGCAAAAATTTGGTCAGAAAATGACCAACGCAAAAGACTTGCTAGAAATCACAACTGCTCTTCAAGATGCGATTAATGAAAGTATGTTGCCAAATATCTTACATACCTACATCCTTGACCCAGCAAGCAATCAATATAATGCAATGGTTTATAAAGGAAAATCAACTAGTGATATCCGTTTTACCAGTCACAATCCACTGGTAAAGACTCTCTTAAATGAAAAGCGTTCTCTCTATCTTGACCCAGTAAATCCACCCGAATCACTTGAAGGAGAAAATACCCGTTTGGCATTGCTCAATGCCTCCCTTTTTGTTCCGCTCAAAAGCATCAATAAACTTATGGGCTGGGTCGCGATGGGGCTACGCCGTTCTGGAGACCCCTACAGCAGTCACGAACTTGATTTTCTTGAAAACTTGAGCAACCAAGCAGGCATAGCAATTGAGCGTGCGCAAGTTGTTGTTAATATGGAAAAACAAGTCGAAGAAATGAACGCGCTCACCAGAATCTCTCAAGGTGTCAGTATTACCCTTTCCTTCAACGATGTTCTTGAGCTAATTTTTGCACAAACTACCCAAATTATCCCTGCAACCGATTTTCATATCACATTAAATAACCCAACAGGCGATTATTTCTACTACGCCTTCTGTATTGAAGACAAACAACGCCTTGACGAAAAAGAAAATCTTCCGCTTCCCTATAATCAAGGGATTGCGCAATGGGTTGCTCGCAACAGTCGTGCCATTCTATCTCAAGACTATAGCCAAGAGTGTCAACGGCTTAATGTTGTCCCCTCCTTGCAAAAGATTTATGCCTGGATCGGTGTTCCCCTAAATGCTGGCTCAGAAACCATCGGGACACTGAGCATTGGTAGCCGTGATCCCAACACGACCTTTACCCAAAAGCAGCTTAATCTTCTCCGGGCAATTGCTGATCAAACCGCCGGGGCAATCGTTAAAGCCCGCTTACTTCAAGAAACCGAGCGACGCGCCAAACAGCTTGCTACTCTAAATGAAATTACCCAACAACTCACATCAACGCTCGAGCATGAACCACTCCTCCAGAATATTCTCGAAAGCGCAGTCCAAATTCTCGACTGCGAAGCAGGGAGTCTCTTCATGGTGGACGAAAACACAAATGAGCTGGTTTTCACCGTCATCGTTGGTCCAGCGGCCTCTGATCTGATCGGGAAACGCCTCCCCGCTGGGAAAGGCATCGTCGGAAAAGCTGTTGAAACACGAGCTCCCGTAGTCGAAAACAATACTCGCGAATCAAAAGACTGGTCAAAAAGCACCGCAAAAAGCACCGATGAAGAGACCGGGTTCTCCACCCAAGCACTGCTTGCAGTACCACTTCAAGTTAAAGAACGCGTGATCGGTGTTGTTGAAGTCATCAATAAAAAAGATGGCCTCCCCTTTGTTGATGATGATGAAAACCTACTGACAGCTTTTGCAGGTCAAGCCGCAGTCGCGGTTGAAAACGCTCGTCTTTATACCCTTACCGACCAAGAACTCAATGCCCGCGTCGAAGAGCTTTCCATCATGCAACGCATTGATAGGGAACTCAACGCCAGCCTTGAAACAGATCGAGCTATGCGTACCACTCTCGAATGGGCAATGCGCCGTTCTCAGGCAGATGCCGGACTGCTCGGCATGCTTGATGAAGAAGGCGTCCATATCATGGCACAAGAAGGCTATGGAAACCAACTCGATAACTACAAAGATAAAGCTTTGCCTCTTGAGCTCCCAGCCATGCTTGACGCATCTGACAGTGGACAATCACAAATCCATCAACTTAATCCTCTACAACAAGGCGGATTATTGCCTGGAACAAGAACTCAGGTCGCCGTTCCTCTTCATCGAGAAGCAAACGTCGTTGGCCTAATTCTTCTGGAATGTATCGAAGAAGTCAAAATTGATCTCGCTTTCCTCAGCCGCCTTAGCGACCACGCAGCCATCTCCATTGCCAATGCCCAACTATACGCAGAAGTTGAAGCCGCAAATATTGCTAAAAGCGATTTTGTCTCCTTTGTTGCTCATGAACTCAAAAACCCAATGACTTCTATCAAGGGATACACTGAATTAATTGCAGCAGGCGCAGTTGGAGAAATTAACGAAAATCAAGGAAATTTCCTCCAAACCATTCGCTCTAATGTCATCCGTATGTCTACTCTCGTCTCAGACTTAAACGACAACTCGAAAATCGAAGTTGGCCGCTTACGTATGGACTTTGCCCCCGTTGAAATTGCAGAAATTATCAATAATGCAGTCCGCTCTACAGATAAACAAATCGCTGAGAAAAAACAAACTATCTCTCTCGAAGTTCCAGAAGACCTACCCAATATTTGGGCAGATAGCACTCGTGTAGAGCAAGTTCTCGTCAACTTCGTCAGTAATTCCTATAAATATACACAAGAAGAGGGTGAAATCATTATCGGTGCCGAAGAAGCCGACAATAAATGGGATCCAGAAGGCGCGCCCAAAGTTGTTCACATCTGGATCAAAGACAACGGCATCGGCATGACTGAAGAAGATCAAGAAAAGATATTCACAAAATTCTTCCGCTCAGAAGATCAAAAAGCACGCGAAGCACCAGGCACCGGATTAGGCCTTAACATCACAAAAAGCCTCATCGAAATGCAAGGCGGGCGTACCTGGTTTGAGAGCAAATTCAGAGAAGGTACCACCTTCCACTTCACGATACCGATAGCAGAAAAATAGGCAAAACCATGACTCTAACAGCAGCAGTAGGAATAGCCCAAGCCTTTGATGGGCGAGAAGCAGGCATACAAGCCACGCACCAAGCACTCAAAAAACTTGGTATGGCAACTCCCTCCCTCGCCATTATTGTCGCATCACGCTATTACGATCCTAAAAAAATTGCCGATAGCGTCTCCAGCCTCTTAGGAGATACCCCGACAATAGGATTTTCCTCTGCATCAGCCCTCACGAAAGACGGACAAATCAAAAACTCAGTTGCAGTAGCATTAATCAGCAGTCCAGAGATCAAAGCAACAGAGCGCTGGATGCCCGGATATGCCCAAAGTGGGCGAGAAACCGCCACGCTCTTAAGTGAACTTGCTTCCGCTACCGAAGCAGAAAATAAGAAGATACTCTTTTTTGCCGATGGCTTCAACGGTGACGCTGAGCAAATGTGCCTCGCCCTAACAGGGACGCATATTTCACTACATGGGGGGCTTTCAAGCGGTAATCCACACACCGGCGCAACATCTCAAATAGCAGGAAGCCAGGCAAGTTCAGGAAGTTTGGCCGCCATGTTAATTGAAGGGAATCTAAAAATGGGGGTTGGTTCTGATCATGGCTGGCGTCCAGTCGGAAGCCAATTCCGAGTCACTCGCTCGCGTGGATTTTGGATCCGCGCCCTCGACGGACGCCCTGCTTCTGAAGCATATTCACAACTCTTTGGCTATCCCGCACGTGATTGGGGTTTCCCACCGCTTAATTATTTGGTGCGTCTCTACCCCTTGGGCATTGAACAAGGGCAGGAATTGCTCATTCGCTCCCCTTTACGTGTCGAAGCTGACGGGAGTTTCCGCATGAACGCCCCCGTCCGTGATGGGATGGATGCCTACTTGCTCACTGGTAGCCCCGAGACCTGTCTTGAAGCGGCTCAACGCGCTGCACAAAAAGCAAGGCTTGCCTTGGGCGACGCAAAACCGAAACTCGTTTTAGTCTTGGCTGATATTGCCTGGCAAATGCTTCTCAAAGCCCAATCAGGGGCAGAGATTACTGCCATTCAAGATGTTCTCGGTAAAGATATTCCCATCATCGGCGGATACACCTTAGGGCAAGTTACTCCTGGCAAAGACGGTTCACCACCCGATTTCTTAAACCAACACATCACTGTGATTGCCTTCGGAGAAGAAGAAAAAGAAGATACAACACTCACAATGAAAAAACCGATTATCAAAGAAGAATAAACCGCCCAATCTTTTCTTCAACAAGCATTATTTTCATAAAGCCGAGTTTTTATAAAACTCGGCTTCTTAATTGATTTTTCGCTAGAAAACAATTAAACTTTCCCTAACGCCATAGAAAGCGTATAATAACCCCGCAATCGAATTCTTTATTATCACCATAGATCATTTTATCTATCCAATAACCAATGCCAGAAAATACTGAACCCTTAGCATCCACACAACCTTCACCATCCAGCACCGAACGGACACGCCCCACGCGCGCCCAACGTCGGCGCGCGGCACGCAAGAGAAAAGCGATTCCTTCCGGTGCAGAGGGACGCTCACAACTACTTCAGAATCTTGTTCAACGCGCCTACCCCTCTTACGAATTTTTCATCTTCGCCACTTTTAGCGGAGCGATTTTGGGGCTGGGCTACCTTCTTGATTCTCAGGCTTTTCTTGTCTTTGGCATCCTCATGGCTCCGCTTATGTCGCCCCTCGTTGGGATGATCATCGCTTCTGTTAGCGGGTCAGCAAAATTCTTCATCAAAACGCTGGGGGCTTTTTTTATCGGCAGTCTCCTTGTCTTTATCACAGGCGCATTGGCTGGTTTTGCCGCTCGCATTTGGCTCCCGCTAACCCTCACCCAAGCCTTTGAGCATTCTCGCCTATGGTGGCCTGATCTGGTCGTATTGGCATTAGGCGCAATTTTATTAACGGCATCCTTTGTTCGCTCAGAGAAGAAACCCTTCTTGCCAAGTGTGATGGTTGCTTATGAACTCTTTTTTCCCCTTAGCGCGGCAGCTTTTGGTCTTGCCAGCGGAGTTGGGGATATTTTCCCGCAGGGCATTTTTGTCTTCGCCGCGCACCTTGCTTGGGCAATGCTCTTCGGCACGCTCACCCTCTTCTTTTTAGGATTTCGACCACTTAGGGCATCTGGTTGGCTCTTTAGTCTTTTGATTCTGATTCTTCTACTCGCCGCACTGGGTGGATTACTTTTGCCAGGGACGAATCCCACATCCACAAGCGGAATCCAGCCCACGTCCACGCGTGTTGCGGAGGTGATTGGCGCACGACCGGATATCTCCGTCACGGAGATTCTCCCCACGCAGACTCCTGCCCCAGTTGCGGAATCCACAAAAAATCCTGCCGCATCAACCCCAACCTTAGACTTGCTACCCTCTCCAGACATCACTGCTGAACCAATATTTACCCCCACCGTGACCCTAACCGCGCACCCAACCCCACTCTATGCGCTGATTGCATCGAGTAGTGGCGGGGGGGCGTATTTACGACGAGAACCAGGCGGACCTGTCATTTTGACACTTGATAATAACGAACTGGTGCAAGCCCTAACCGCCCCGCTAGATTATGATGGTACCCCCTGGGTGCAGGTAAAAGTGGTGCGCAGCGACCAAAGTTTTGAAGGCTGGATCATTCAGTCTGTTTTGAAAACCGCTACTCCTTCACCGGGGTGGTAAAGAAAACCTTAGTGATGAGTGGCAGGCGAGGCTCACGTTTCACTCGTCACTTTTCATTTTTTACGGAGTAAAAATATGCCTATTCATTTTGGAACCGACGGCTGGCGTGCTGTTATCTCAGACTCATTCACTTTCGCCAATTTACGAATGGTCGCACAAGCCATTGCAGATGCAGTTTCCTCTGGTCAATTTGACAAGAAAATCAATGGCTCCCCTGAGCCTGATTTGAAGAAAATTGTGGTTGGATTTGATACACGTTTTCTTTCCGATCGTTACGCGGGTGAGATTACACGTGTTTTAGCAGCGAATGGTTATACCGTTCATTTGACTCAAGCTGATGCACCGGGCCCCGCCGTGTCTTTTGCGGTGAAGAACCTGAATGCAGTGGCGGGGATCATGCTAACCGCATCCCATAACGCACCGCGCTATAACGGAATAAAGCTAAAAGCATCCTATGGTGGCTCTGCTTTGCCTGTTCAATGTCGGCGTGTGGAAGTGTATATCAATGACAACGAAGAGCGCGCTCGGGGTCCCAACTTGATGAGTTTTTCTAAAGCTCGTGCGGCAGGTTTGATCAAGAAATTCAATCCGCTCCCTGATTACTATACGCATTTGCGTACTTTGATCGATTCTGATTTAATTGCTGATAATCCCCAAAATTTCGTCGTTGATTCGATGTATGGATCTGGGCGCGGCGCGATAAAAGGTTTCTTGCAGGGAACAGGCTGTGAAGTAGCAGAAATTCGTCATCACTTAAACCCTGGTTTTGGTGGAATTCATCCTGAGCCAATTGGGGCAAATTTAGGGGCACTGGCTAGTGCAATTAGTACGGGGATGGGAGATTTTGGTCTCGCCACAGACGGTGATGCAGACCGCATTGGCGCGATGGATGGGCGTGGCACTTTTGTTGATCCCCACAAGATCATGGCTCTCGCGCTCAAGCATCTGGTCGAAGTTCGCGGGATGACAGGGGCTGTTGTACGCACCGTCTCCACCACGCGGATGCTGGACAGACTCGCAAATCGCTACGGGCTAAAAATCTACGAAACCCCTGTTGGCTTCAATCATATCGCTGATTATATGATGAGCGAGAATGTGCTTATCGGTGGTGAAGAATCGGGCGGCATCTCCTTCAAAGGACATATCCCCGAAGGTGACGGACCGCTTATGGGCTTATTGCTCGTTGAGATGATTGCAGCAGCAAAGAAACCGCTCCATGAAATGGTACAGGACTTGTTAAATGATGTTGGTCCTGCCCACTATCAACGCACTGATTTACGCTTGAAACGCCCTGTTGAAAAAGCAGAGATGACTGAATATCTCACCAAGCAGGCTCCAGCAAAAATTGCCGAGCATAAAGTGGTCGAGGTCAGTGCAAGTGATGGCGTCAAATATATTCTGGCTGACGACTCGTGGCTATTAGTTCGTCCCTCTGGCACCGAGCCAGTCTTACGCGTTTACGCCGAAGGACGCAGCGAAGCAACTGTGCAAGCATTGCTCGATTATGGTGAGACAGTAGCAGAATCGGTAGTTTAACTTACACAAAAGGATAATTTACAGGCTGAGACCCTAAAGGACAAAATTCCTTTAGGGTCTTTTCTTTGCCCTATCTCCTTTGATTTAGCGTTATAATCCACATCATGGATACAAAAACTGAACTTAACGAAGCTATGAAAGATGCTTTACGCGCCAAAGATAAAGTTGCCAAACGCACACTAACGATGGTGCGCGCTGCCATTCAGCAAGCCGAAAAAGATCGTCGTGAAGAACTTGATGAGACTGCCGTTCTTGCAATTCTGCAAAAGGAGGTAAAGTCTCGACACGAGTCTATTGCCGAGGCAAAAAAAGCAGGACGAGATGATCTCGTTGCAGATACAGAGGCTGAGGTCGTGATCTTGCAAAAATATCTCCCTAAAGCAATGAGCGCAGAAGATTTGCACGCTCTCGCTGCCGAAGTAGTTGCCGAGCTGGATGCCAGCACGCTAGTCGATATGGGCAATGTAATGAAAGTCCTTATTCCCCGCGTAGCAGGGCGTGCTCCCGGTGGAGAAATTAGCAAAGTTGTGCGAGAACTACTACAAGGCTAATTCGATATGTTTTCCATTTCCTTACGGAATATAGAATAAAAAGAGAGATTTTTGAGAACACCTGGTTTCCTGGAACAATCCCCTCCCCCTAAGCGTTTTGTTTTTTTACGCGCATTTGTGCTAATCGTTACTGCGTTAGCAGCTTTTGCCGCGCTGGTACTGCCGCTGGCTCTAAGCCCTGTCGCACTACCTTTAGCTGTCGGAGATGTCGCCCCGCGCGATTTAGAAGCTCCTTACGCAGTTGACTATATTAGTGAAGTCCGCACAGAGAACGCACGTCAGAGCGCAGCGTTAACGATTGCTCCAGTTTATACACTCGCTGATCCATCCATTGCACGGGGGCAAATTGAAAGTCTGCGCGGGGTTTTGCTCTATATCAACACCGTCCGCGCAGATGAATATGCCACCATAGAAGAACAAACTACCGATTTGCTCGCATTAGAAGAAATCAAACTTAAAGAAGAAATCAGTACAACGATTTTGACTTTAAACGATACACAATGGGAGACAATCCAGCAGGAGGCGTTGAGCGTCCTTGAACAGGTAATGCGAAATAGCATTCGGCAGAGTGATGTGGCGAGTGTGCAGCGTAGCGTTCCTTCACGCGTTAGTTTGGCGTTGACGGAAACCCAAGCTCAATTGGTCTCGGAGTTAGCACGGGCTTTCATCATTCCCAACAGCCTGTATAGCGATGATTTAACGGAAGCAGCCCAGACGTCGGCGCGCGAAGCGGTAGAACCTACCGCTCAAAGCTTTAAGGCTGGAGAAATGATTGTCTCGGGGGGGCAGATCATCACATCAGAGAATTTAGAAGCATTAGAAACGCTTGGGTTAATCCAATCTGAGGAAGTATGGCCAATATACCTTGGGGCTGGCGTTCTAACGCTAACGCTTTCAATTTTCTTGTGGCTATATTTCAGCTATCGCCCGACAAAACTACTGAACGATATGCGGAGTCTGATTTCGGCATCAATTTTTTTCCTGATTTTCTTGATCGGTGCCCGTCTGATTATCCCGAACCAAGCGATTATCCCTTATTTATATCCGCTACCTGCCTATGGATTGCTGATCGCAACACTTTTTGGAATAGATGCAGCATTTGTACTTATATTTTCATTAAGCTTACTGACAACTTACGGGTTACCAAACGCACTCGATCTGACAGCCTATTATTTAATTTCTTCTTTAATCAGTATACTTATTCTTGGAAAGGCTCAACAGGTATGGTCTTTTTTGAAAGCAGGCTTAGCGGTATCGATGGCTGGGCTGGCAATGCTTTTGGTATATTGGCTACCCTCTACCAGTACCGATTGGGTTGGGTTAGCGACACTTGCCGCCGCCGCAGCCTTTAGCGGTATCGCTTCAGCAAGTCTAACGCTTCTCTTGCAATTTTCTCTTGCCCAAATTTTAGGGCTAACAACTACCTTACGCTTGCTTGAAATTTCTCGCCCAGATACACCTTTGCTCCAATTTTTGCTACGCACTGCACCAGGAACATACCAACATAGTTTGCAAGTTGCCAATCTTGCAGAACAAGCTGCTGAAAGCATCGGCGCGGATGCACTCTTAGTGCGTGTCGGTGCGCTCTTTCATGATGTTGGCAAAACGCAAAATCCACTTTTCTTTATTGAAAATCAGGTTCCAGGCAATATCAATACGCATGAGGATCTTGCACCAGAGGAAAGTGCAGAAATTATCATTCGGCACGTCACAGATGGCGTTGTTTTAGGACGAAAATATCGCTTACCAAACCGTCTGATCGATTTTATGCGCGAGCATCATGGCACAAATATAACTCGCTACCAATACGCACAAGCCCTTAAAGACGCTAATGGTGATGTAAATGAGGTTGAGCTTGAAAAATTTCGTTATCCCGGACCTGCACCAAGATCGCGCGAAACTGCACTCCTCATGTTAGCCGATGGCACCGAGGCTTGGGCAAGAGCAGACCGCCCACAGAGCGAAGAAGAATTACGCTCTCTGGTACATAAAATGTTTGAATCCGTCCAGAAAAGCGGTCAACTTAATAACACTCGCCTAACCTTGCGCGATCTCTCAATAATCAGAGAATCTTTTGTTTCCACACTCCGCGGAACGCTACATCCACGCGTTAAATATCCTAAAGAAAGAAACACACCTGCTTCCAATGGCGTGCCCACAATCCCAAGAGAAAAAACAGAATGATCGAAATTCAATATAATCCTACTCTTGATAAAAACCTTGACGATACTCTCTTGGCACGAGCCGCACACGTCACATTAGAGCATCAATCTGCTCCAAAGGATGACACGCTCAGTATTTTATTGACGGATGATGCTCAGATTCAGTCACTTAATCGTGAATATCGTGGCTTCGACACACCATCCGATGTTCTCTCCTTTGACGTACACGAACGTGACCCGGAAACTGGTTTCCTTTATCTTGGCGAGATCATCATCTCGATTCCCTATGCCGCCAAACAAGCCCAAAAGAACGGACACCCCCTCCAAGCGGAGGTTCAACTCCTCATCGTTCATGGGACTTTGCATATTTTGGGGCATGACCATGCCAACCCCACAGAAAAAGCTAAAATGTGGAATGCACAAAGTGAAATATTGACACATCTTGGTTTGACAGAAATTAAAATTCAAGAAATATGAGCAAATTTATTAAATCCCGCTTACGTTCTTTTTCTTACGCTTTTCAAGGTTGGTATTATGTTCTCCGCAACGAACAAAATGCCTGGGTCCATGCAGTAATCACTGTGCTGGTCATCTTTCTTGCGTTTTGGTTAGATCTTCCCACACGAGATTGGGCGGTCATTCTCCTTGCCATTGTCATGGTCTGGGCAGCAGAGTTTTTCAACACCGCAATTGAGAGCATTGTTGATCTTGTCAGCCCAGATAAGCATCCGCTGGCCAAGGTTGGCAAAGATGTTGGCGCAGCTGCTGTGCTGATTGCCGCACTAACGTCTGTTTTAATTGGATTGCTTATTCTAGGGCCGCCACTTTTGAAGAGACTCAATTTTTAGAAACCCCATAATCTTTATAGTGCTTGAGGTGGAAAGACAATTAGCAAAAAAAGCTACCTTAGCGAAGCGGACAATATTTTAGTTCATCCTGGATTTCTGCGACCAAGGCATTACTTTTTCCTAATACTCCATCATCTGCCACGCGCTGCCAAAGGGAGCAGAACATTGGTCGCAACCCGGGGTTTTTCTCTACCGCGATTTTAGTTAACCCTTGGGCATCATCATAACGTCCTAGACGAGTATAGGCTTCGATGAAGGGGAGATATTCCGCCGCATCTGCTGGAGCAAAGGGGATATTGAAGGCTTTATCACCAAGCTTAGCGACTTTTTCCCAATCACCATCTTGGCGGGCAAGGTCGGCTTTCTCGAAATAGTAGCACCAATTATGCTCCGGTTCTTCGCCAAAAAGCCAAGTAGGCGGGTTGAAATCATCATTGTTTTTAGAAATCAACTCACGCGGCTTAGAAAGAACTAATGCTGGCGCAAGAACACGCGGCAACGTTAAGCTACCCATTTCCAGATCATCCACACCACGCGGAGCAAACAACATATCTTGATCGTAAACGGGGTCTAAAATCCGTAAGCAGGATGGTGGAGAGAAATGTAAAAGTAGCGTTTGGTCTGTATTACCTTCGAATGTCGCCGCAAAATGGTCTTTGAAAATGGGTTGTCCAGCTTTCAGTGATGGCAAGTCTTCTCCCAAGCGAGCGGAAAGGTAAAAATATTCGTAATCGAGTTCGGTGTCGCTTTGTTC
This sequence comes from Anaerolineae bacterium, assembly GCA_018645405.1. GTDB lineage: Bacteria > Chloroflexota > Anaerolineae > Anaerolineales > Villigracilaceae > Desulfolinea. Next base: position 42,365 of record JABGOQ010000087.1, read on the forward strand.
GGGGTTATACGCCCAATTAACCAGAAAGCTAAAAGCCTCATCGTCATTATGGGGGAAAATACCATCATCTTCTGCCAAAATCAGTGTTCCTGGTGCAATATCAGGCGCGCGCCAAAAAAGCTGTTGAGCAAAAAGACGTTGCAAACGCCATTCACTGCGATAAATATCGCCGTTATAAATATGAGTCGTCACTGCCAAAGAAATCAACAAGGCAGCAAGCGTAAATCGTTGAGTCTTGTTTTTGATGAGCGAGAAAAGCCATGTCAGCAACATGCTTACGCCAAAGATAAATGGGAAGGTAAAGCGATCTTCAGGGAAGGTCAATTGGACGGGGAAATTAACCGCATAGAAGGGGATGCCTGCGGCAAGAATTAAAGCAACGGAGAGGAAGAGCCAGTCCCAATCATATTTTTGCGTGGATGCCTCCGCTTCGCGCGCGACGAGAGACTTGAGATAACTTGCGAGAAGAAATGTTCCGGCGAGAAGAATTGCTCCCATAACGAGGGCAAGCCTGAGGCTGAGTCCGCTTTCGAAACCGAAGGGTTGGGAGAAAACTTTTAGCCACGCTCCCAAGCTGACTAGGGGAAGCGCATCCCAGAGCTGAGTCCAAATCCCCAAAACAGAGAAGGAGATCTCTTCTTGTGCCGAGTAAATGGTTTCCTTATAAAGAAAAAAACGCCAATATAGATACCCTATGAGAGAGATAAGATAAGGAATATAAAAGAGAAATGTTTTTTTGATGCGTTCTTTGAAATCAAGAGAAGTTGTTGTAAGAGCTATCCAGATAAAGAGGGCGCGGAGGAGTTCCAAGCCAACGAAGTATTCTACCCCCAGCGGAATGAGGATACTTAAAAAGACAGAAATGGTAATTTTTAGAATGCGATGACGAGGATTTCGAACAGCTTGCGCCACGAGGCTTAACGAGAGGAAGAAAAGAGCTAATAAACTCCACACATATTGGTAAGTGACAGCGAGCGGTTGCTGCGTAAAACCAGGGTAGACTAAAAAGAAAAAAGCGGTGAGGATATTTTCTGGTTTTTTGGTCGGAAAGAGGGTTTTTAGTAATTGCCAGAGTGCCAGAGTTGCAAGCCAGCGAGTAAAGATTGCATAAAATTGCCACGCAGCTGGTTTTGTTCCCAAAAGTAGAGTGAGGAAGCCTTCCCAATATCCACGAATAGGGCGAGTAACTGAAAATAAATTAATCAATCCTTTTGCCCCAAGATGAGCACGCGACCAAGCGAAAGCCCAATCGTCCCAGTAGAAACCTTGTTGAAAGGCAAAGAGTCCAAAGGAGAGGAGGGCGATAATCGCTAAGATGAGAGGGAAAGACCACTCTTTGAGTTTTTCTTTGAAAAGTATCATTTATAAAACCTTAAACCGAAGAACAGAATCAATCACTTGTTCTTGCTCACTACTACTAAGACCATAAGAAAAAGGCAAGCGAACAAGCCTGTTGCTAACGTCCTCGGTAATTGGAAAATCGTCTGGTCTTCCGCCAAGGCGGATACCCATATCTGAAAGGTGTAGAGGAAGATAGTGGAAAACGCTGTGGATGTCATGCTCCCGTAAATAGGCAATAAATTTCTGGCGCGCATCAAGATTTGGGAGAAGTATATAAAACATATGATAGGCTTGCTCGGTGTGTTCTGGCACTGTGGGAAGTTGGATGTTTTCTTTCTCTGCCCAATCTTTTAGTGCAAAATGGTATGTCTCCCAGAGGGTTTTGCGATAGGCTTGAATTTTTTCACGTTCTTCGAGTTGAGCATAGAGTACCCCTGCCAAAATATCAGAGGGGAGATAGGATGAGCCGATATCTACCCAAGTATATTTATCTACTTGTCCACGGAAAAATCGAGAGCGATTAGTGCCTTTTTCTCGGACGATTTCGGCGCGTTCAACGAGCTTGTGGTCATTAATTAGCAACGCACCACCTTCGCCACAAGAGAAATTCTTGGTCTCATGAAAAGATTGCGCAGCCATACTCCCAAAAGTACCCATGTATTTACCTTTATATTTAGCAAAAAGGGCATGGGCATTATCTTCCAACACAGGGATTTTATGATGCTGGGCAATTCCCATAATTGCATCCATTTCACAACCAACGCCAGCATAATGAACGGGAACAATTGCCTTTGTGCGTGGAGTAATTGCCTCTTCAAGCTTGGATTCATCTAAATTAAGGGTATCAGGTCTAATATCCACGAAAACGGGATGTGCACCACGCAGGACAAAGGCATTCACAGTCGAGACAAAGGTAAAGTCCGGGATGATAACCTCGTCCCCCTCCCAAATATCCAATAGAATCGCCATCATTTCGAGGGCGTGGGTGCAGGAAGTGGTCAGTAAAACTTTGGGAACGCCCAAAGTTTCTTCGAGGAGAGTATGACATTTTTTCGTGAAAGCACCATCGCCGGAGAGATGTCCGCTTTGCAGAGCGATTTTGATATTCTCTTCTTCATTGCCAACGGGGACAGGATTATTAAAAGGAATTTTCATTTTTCTTCATCAAACCATTTATGAAAAGTATAGAGAGAGCGATTGAGCTTCATGCCCAAACCTACCCACAAATTTTGAGAGGCGAGATTGGTGATTTGTGTTGAGATAATGAACTCTTTTGCACCCTCTTTATACGCCCAAGCAAAAGCAGCTTTGATGAGGTTTCGCCCCAATCCTTGCCCTTGTGCTTCTGGAGAGACAGCAAAAAGAGGCCCTTCAACTTCATCAGAGCTATTTTTTCTCAAAGTCAAAAAACCCTTGACTTGCCCATTTGATTTTGCAACAAGAACTTCATCCGCGATTTCTTTACGGCAAGAACGAACTGCCCAATCGAGATAGCCTTCATCACAATCGCGTGGATCAAAACGTGGGTCGGCATGATAATGACTTCGATAGTCAGCAAAAGCACTTTGGGTTATTTTTTTAATACGCACTTCATCTTCAGGCTGTATATAAAACACAGTTTCTTTTTCTCTTGGCAATATATTTTCAGCAGACAAAAGGTAGCGAAAATAGAGCAGTGTATTCATCAAGGAAAAATCTTTTGCTTCTAGCGCATGAACCAACTCAATTTTGTCTGTTTCGCAACGCAAGATAAGAAATTCTACATTTTCCTTCTGACAAAACTCTTCGATAAGGGGTAAATCAGTCAAATTCTGAACAAAAGCACGCGCAGTGCGAAAGCCAAAACGAGTTTCATCAAGAGGAGAAAGAGAGATCGAAGTTTCAGGCATAACTATTCTTCTTTTTTATGCTGAAATCCAACTTCATCTCGTATAAGACTCTGAGGTTTTCCCATCAAGCGGAAGTACATCCGAGAGAGATATTCTCCAAAAATGCCCATCGCAAAAAGTTGCGCCCCAGAAAAAATGGCGATAATTGAAGCGAGGAAGGGAAACCCCGGTACAGGGCTGCCTTGCAAAAAAAAGCGAATAATGACATAAAGAAAAATACCCAAACCGAAGAATGTTAGGCCAAAACCCAGCCAGCTTGCAAGTTGAATGGGAAGAGTACTAAAGCCTGTTATCAGGTTGAATGTGTGCAAAATCAGTTTTCGAAAAGTATAATTTGAGTCCCCTTCTTTACGAGATGCATGTTGAACAGGAATATATCCAAAGCGTGTTGTTCCCCATGTCAGCAAAACATCTATAGAAATAAAAGAGCTGCTGTAATCAGCGAACCCATTTCTAAGACTTGTCCGAAAAGCACGGAATGCACCACTTTTTTCAATCCCAACAACACCCAAACTAATCCTTAGAATTTGTTTCATCAACCGAGATGAAAAATTTCGCCACAGAAGATGTGTCTCTTTCTCGGGGTAACCATAAACTACATCATAACCCTTCTCTAGTTCTGCCAAAAGTTTATGAATTTCTTTTGGGGGGTGCTGTAAATCATCATCCATCGTAATAATCGTATCGTAAGTTGCGGCTCTAATGCCTTGCAAAAGTGCATTATGCTGACCATAATTACGCATCAGATGAATGCCACGCAACCAAGCATAATTTCTTCGCAATTCAAGAATTTTTCCCCAACTTCCGTCTGGGCTACCATCCACAACAAGAATCACCTCATAATCTTCTCCCAAAGCATTCAAAGATTTTTTTAGGCTTTCGACCAAAAATGGAAGTATCTTCTCACTTTTATAAACAGGAATAACTACAGAAAGCCCTTTTTCAAAGGGGATGAGTTGCTGCATCACAACATGACCCCGTGCTTGCTTGCCATTAAATCAACAGTTCGAGCAATTTCGGTATTTCTCCGTTTATCGCTCCATCCTAAGGTTTCGGCGAGAATATCCGCTAACTCTACCAAAAGTGGTCGCGTGAGCATTCCTAACTTGGCGATATTTGTACGGCGTAAAACCAAATCATTAAGATGGATGACTTTCTCTTTTTTCGCCAAGAAAACAATCTCTCCACGGCTATAGTTTGGTAGTGACTCCAAAGATGTATCCTTGCTATCAGAGATAAACATGGCTACCTCTTCAACACGTGTTCCATAGCGCTGATAAAGCTCACCCAGCCTATCAAGAGAGAGATTTGTCCACGCAGCAATGCCTTCCAATTTTTGTTTTCGGTCTTCTTGCCTGCGTTCATAATTTCGCCCGCCACCAATAGCCAAATCCCGTGTTGAGATTTTTCTCTCCATCCCCAAAAAGGCGAGTGATTTATCCGTCACTTGTTCTGCAAAGGCTCGGAAAGATGTCCACTTGCCACCCACCAACGAATAGATAGGGTAATTCTGCCCCGTCCAAACACCGCTGAGAACCTGAATGGTATGGTCACGGGAGATTTGCCCCGTCGTCTTTGCACCACTATATTCTAGCGGGCGCACACCAGAAAAGCGAAAAACAATCTGACCACGCGTCACAGAAATATCGGGGAAAACTGTCTCGATCATCTCAAGAAAATAATCTACTTCTTCCTCAGTGCAAACTGCATCATCTGGATTTTCAATAGGTATATCTGATGTCCCCACTAAAACTTTGTCATGAAGTGGATATATTAGCACAATCCGTCCATCATCATTCTCAAAGAAGAATTCATGATCGCCAATTGCAGCACGAAGTTCGGAGTTAGCGAGAACCAAGTGCGAGCCTTTGGTCCCGCCAATGAAACGCGCCTTCAAGCCTAAGGTCGCGTTCGTCTCGTCTATCCAGGGTCCGGCAGCATTAATTAGCAGACGAGGACGAACGTCGTAAAGCTCTCCGGTTAACTCATCCTTCAGGGTAACAAAATTCAATTTCCCGCCCTCAAGGCTAATATAATTCAGCGCACGCGCATTGGGGTGGTCTGCTTCCGCGTCGAGGAGCATCTCTACGGCAAGGCGCTCTGGCTCAGTAATCGCGCCATCATAATAGGTTGCGGCATAGCGAAGAGATGGATTTAAGCGATTCCAGCGCATAAGTGCTTTTTTACGCGAGGTAAACTGATGCTTCGGAACAGTTTTTTGCTTACGCGTGAAAGCATCATAGAAAATCAATCCTATTTTTATTACCAATGCACCACGTTCGGAGGGACGATCAAGAAAGTTAAAAAATTTAAGGGGAGCATTGAGCAAGCCAGAGAAAATTTTAAAAATGGGAATAGTTGTAGGCAATGGATGGACGATATGGGGGGCGTTTTTTAGCATCCGATTGCGCTCCTGAACCGCCTCACGTACGAGACGAAACTCGCCGTTTTCGAGATAGCGGATACCGCCATGCGCCATATGTGAAGATGCTGCGCTCGCGCCAGAAGCAAAATCAGCGCGGTCAATAAGAAGTACGTTAACATCATTAAGAGCAAGATCGCGGAAGGTGGCAATGCCATTGACACCAGCTCCAATAATAAGAATATCAAGGTTTGGGGACTCTTTAAGTGAAGATAAAATTTCGGTTCGTTTCATGGTTTTGCTTCCCAAATAAAAAGATAAAATATGTATGCAGAATTGTACCGTATACTGCGGAGAAACTCGGAACACAAATTGCATATTTTTTGATAGATTCTAAGTTCCCTTGCTAATGATTACGCAATACAGAATAGCTACAAATGATATAATGCGGCAGGTAAAAAATATGATAAAAACGAAATTTCTATTCTTCTTTGGCTTGCCTCTCCTTTTTGCTCTGCTCGTAGGGCTTTCTTTTTCGGCACAAGCCTCCTCCTCTCCACAATTTGGTGAGTTTCAAACCCCAACTGCGGGCCCTGATGGACGCATCATCTACACCGTACGAGAGGGAGATAATTGTATCCGTATTGAACTGCTTCATGGTATTGACAATAATCAACTCCGCGCGCTCAACCCAGAGCTAGATGAGGACTGCACTGTAATCCCCGGTCAAAAAATAATGATTGGCATTGGCGGTCCTGCTGCTGCACCAACCATCACCCCCGGACCCTCCCCTACTCCAACACAAGTTTTACCCACACCAACACCTTTTAATGGGACAACTGAAATCTGCGTCCTTCTTTTTGAGGATAGCAATGGGGATGCCCTCCGCCAGGAAACAGAATTAGGATTGGCAGGTGGCGCAATCAGTGTTACCAATGCTTTGGGCGGATACTCCGAAACCCAAAATTCGATTAGCGAAATCGACCTTGAGACGGAGGAACCTGCTTCCGTTTGTTTTGCAGATGTTCCTGAAGGAGAATATACCGTTAGTGCGGCAATCCCTGATGGCTATAACCCGACAATCAATCTTAGCTATTCACTCGAAGTCCAAGCTGGAGATCGGGCGTTTGTTGGCTTTGGAGCACAACCCCAAACATCCACATCTGAAGACCCAACAGAAGAGGGCAATAATTCATCTGCTTTGCTCGGCATTCTCGGCGCAATCTTATTGCTTGGCGGTGCTGGGCTGGCGTGGTACGCAATGCGAATAAACAAACCCTCAACGAAGCTGAAATATTGATCAACTTCTCATAACTTGGTAGCCAGTTATTCAACTGGCTATTTTTTTTAGCCTGAACAGGGAGAATTAGAGTTGTATTAGACCAACCAGCGTACGCTTGACTTTCAACCCTCAAATTGCGTAAAATAGGATTGTATCTGTCCGAAAAGAAAACGACACAAAACCCACACAGGTAAAAAATGGAATATAGAGACTATTATAAAATTTTAGGGGTTGAGCGCAAAGCCAGTCAGGATGAGATTAAGAAGGTCTATCGAAAACTGGCAATGAAATATCACCCTGACAAAAACCCAGACAATAAAGAAGCTGAAGAAAAATTCAAAGAAATCAATGAAGCGCATCAAGTTTTAAGTGATCCAGAAAAACGCGCTCGTTATGACCAACTTGGCTCATCCTATTCGCAATGGCAACAACGCGGCGCACCCGGTGATTTTAACTGGGGTGATTTTTTCGGTGGCGCAGCAGGAAGCGCCCCGCGCGGAGGTTCTCGCCATGTCCGCTATGAGGATGTGGGCGATATGTTTGGTGGTGGCGGTATGGGCGGATTTTCAGATTTCTTCGAAGCGATGTTCGGGATGGGAGGTGGTAGGGGTGCGCAAGCAAGTCAAAATCCACGTATGCAACCGCAGCGTTATGAACAGCCAGTCAACATTTCTTTAGAAGAGGCTCATCAGGGCGCAATCCGCATTTTACAGAGCGAAGGAAAGCGTGTTCAAGTCAAAATTCCAGCAGGTGCAAAAAGCGGAACAAAAGTCCGCGTTAAGGGAAAAGCCCCTGGTGGCGGGGATCTATATCTTAAGGTAACCGTTGACAAAAACGCAAAATTTGAACGTAAGGAAGATAATCTTCATACCCAGACCAGCGTAGATGTATTTACCGCGCTTTTGGGTGGAAAAACACAAGTCAAAACACTCAACGGTAATCTTTCACTGACAATTCCTGCCGGCACACAGCCAGAACAAGTTATTCGGCTATCAGGTCGGGGGATGCCAAAATTGCGTAGCCCCAAAGATAAAGGTGACCTTTTTGTGCGCGTGAAAGTGAAAATCCCAAAAGATTTAAGTGAAGAGCAGAAGACTTTATTGAAAGAAGTTGCTGGAAAGAATTAAGAATATTATCTCATCTAAAGCGAAACTTGCTTTATTTCAGGAGAAAAAATGAAACGAATATTGGTAATTTTATCTGTACTTATCTTGGCTATTCTTTCTTGTCAGGTGACAAGTTCTGAGCTAAATCCAGCCACCCTTGTGCCTAATGAAGAAAATAGCACAAATGCACCTTCACAAGAAATCTATCTTCCTCCACCTGAGTCTGGAAGTTTAACTGCTCTTTACGAAAGCGCGCTACCTGGCGTTGTTTCAATCCGTGTTATCACAGATAATGGCAGCGGAATCGGCTCTGGTTTTCTCTTTGACGATCAGGGGCATGTAGTAACAAATTTCCATGTTGTAGAAGGGGCAACTGAAGTGGAAGTAGATTTCTCTTCTGGTTTTAAAACCTACGGAACAGTAATCGGTACAGACTTGGATTCAGACTTGGCGGTCATTAAAGTAAATATTCCTGCCGAAGAACTTCACCCTCTCCCCATTGGCGACTCAGATTTGCTTCGTGTTGGGCAAACGGTTATCGCTATTGGTAATCCATTTGGCTTGAGCGGAACGATGACAACGGGGATTGTCTCAGCTCTCGGACGAACACTTGATTCTATGAATGATGCCCCTGGCGGTGGTTTTTTCACGGCAGGTGACATCATCCAAACCGATGCAGCCATCAACCCTGGTAACTCTGGGGGACCACTCTTTAATCTCAGTGGTGAAGTAATTGGCATCAACCGTGCTATTCGCACAACAAGTTTTTCAGATGGAGGAGAACCTGTCAACTCGGGAATCGGTTTTGCCATCTCTATCAATATCGTGAAACGCGTCGTCCCCAGTTTGATCACAAAAGGCATTTATGATTATCCCTATATGGGAATCTCATCTCTCAGCGATCTTAGCCTACGTAGCATCGAAGTACTCGGCCTTGAACAACAAACTGGTGCCTATATAACAAATATCTCACCAAATAGCCCTGCAGAAGAAGCTGGTCTGCGAGGTGCGAGCCCCAATGGAAATGGTGTCCCCACTGGTGGTGATCTTATTATCGGCATTGACGGGCAAGAAGTACAGCAATTTGATTCGTTGCTAAAATATCTCATCAACCATAAATCCCCAGGTGACATAGTCACCCTGACCATTCTCCGTGATAGCCAAGAGATTGAGCTTGAAATGACCTTGGCTAAGAGACCTTAAGACAGTCTTTTATAATTAATTTATGAAGTGAAAGGAGCAACAAGCACCCAATTTTGTACATTTCGTTCCAATCCAATTTCAAAATAAGGAGTGATTATGTTAAGCGACAAGGCTATAAGTGAACTACTGGATTATAAAAGTGATAACCTTGTACTCAGTATTTATCTGAACACTACCGAAAAAACACCAGAAGCCTATAAATTGACCTTACGCTCCATGCTTAAAGGAATTAATATGCCCTCCGATGAGGAGGCAATTATCCGGTATATTGAACACAAATATTCCAGAGAAGGGCGCAGCCTTGCTCTCTTCTCTTGTGCAGCAGAAAAATTTTTCCGCGCCTACCCTCTTTCTGTCCCCGTCCACAGCCGTATCCATATCGGAAGCAAACCCTATGTACGTCCGCTCGCAAATATCCTCGACGCGTACGGTGCATACGGTGTCGCACTGGTCGATAAACAAGGCGCACGCCTCTTCCACTTCCATTTGGGTGAATTAGTTGAACAAGAAGGTGTGATGGGCGATGAAGTTCATCAAGTTAGGGGCGTGCAAAGTAGCAAAAACCCCGTCAAGCGCAATATCAAAGAATCGGCAGAATTTGCAATGGCATTTTTCGGTGAGAAAAAGGTGCGTCGTATCTTACTTGGCGGAACAGAAGAAAATTTAGCACAATTTCAAAATAATTTACCGAAGAAATGGCAAAGCCTTGTTGTGGGTACATTTTCTTTGGGGATGACGGCGAATCAGCACGAAGTTTTAGATGAGGCGATTAAGGTGGGGTCAGCCGCTGAAGAAAAACGGGAAGCCGGACTCGTCCTGCAAATGAACACCGCCGCGGCAAAACACGCTGAGGGCGTGGTGGGCTTGCGTGATACACTCCGCGCCTCCCACGAGGGGCGTATTCAGACCTTGCTCGTTGATGAAAACTATCATGCCCCCGGTTATCAATGTGAGGGCTGTGGGCATCTTGCCGCTGAAAAACAGGATTCTTGCCCCTTCTGTGGCGAGCAATTTGCTAAAATCACCGATGCGGCAGAAGTAGCCGTTCGCAAAGTGATGCTGGCTGGCGGCGTGGTCGAAATTGTCCGTGATAACCCCAAAATGGCAGAGGTCGGGATTGGTGGACTGCTAAGATATTAGATAATCGTAGGGGTGGGTCTCAGACCCACCCCTACAGAAACAAAACAGGCTTCTTGCCTTATGTCGAAAACAGGAGGTAATTATGACAAAAATAAATAACATAAAACTAATCATTTTTAGTGTTCTTATAATAATAACTTTAACCTGTTGTGGAGAGGCACCCCTACCTGTTGAAACACAACTCACTAATCCCTGTGCTTCAGAAGATATTAGTGCATATATTGCAGGTATTGATGATATAGCAAAACGATTCGAAGGTAAAACAGCCATAGCTGAAAACACCTCGCCTGAAAATCTGGAACTGATTATTAAAGAAATGCAAGCAATAGGGCAAGAACTTGAAATATTAGATACACCTTCCTGTGCCTTAAAAGTAAAAGCGGCATTAGATAGCTATATCTTCTCAGAGAGCCAATGTTATTTTGGTAATTATGCTGTTGAAATCTCTGGGAAAGATTCTCAAGAAAAGAAAACTGACTTTTGTAGTTTAGCTTTAGAGCAATTAGCCTATTACAATACCCAAAGAAATGCCTTGAGCGAATAACAGGCACAGATAAAATGTTTTTCTCTTTGGAAACGCTCTATCTAAAATAAAAACGGGTTGCCCATGCAACCCATTTTTTCTTTAAAGTCTTGGTATCTTGGTAGTTCAAATTCTACTCTCTAAACCGCTCTTCTTCCCATACATCTGCCCGATTATGATAGGCACCGTTCTCCCAATAGCCAAGTCTGTCAGCTGCCATAAACTCAAGTGAGCGCAACCATTTAGCACCCTTCCAAAAATAGGGCGATTCCAACTCCCCCGCCTTCTCAGGGATGTGCCCAATCACTCCACGTAGAGGATAACCATGATCGGGAGTCAATGGTACACCATCAAAATGCGTAGCGAGCAAAAAGCTCTCTTGCAGAGCAACTTCCAAAGGAAGATTAGTTGTGTAGCCATGTTCAGCGTGCTGCATAACATGAGTCACATTTGGTTTGAGTTTAATTAATTCGGCATCAAGCATTGCTTTGAGTGAAACACCTTCCCAAAGGGTATCGGCTTTGCTCCAAGTTGTGACACAGTGAATATCCATCAAGACTTTGGTACGTGGTAAAGATTGGAATTCATCCCAGTTCCAGCTTTTTTCTCCTTCCACTTCGCCCCAAACCCGAAAATCCCATGTTGCAGGCGTAAAGGGCGGGATAGGTCCCACATGCAAAACAGGAAATTTCAGGGTCAGTGATTGCCCTGGAGGCAGACGGTTTTCTTCGCGAATGCGCTCTTCTTCTTTTCGGCGGTCTAGATTAGGTTTATTCATATTTTTTTCTCCTATGCGAAAATTATACCAATAAGAATAAAAAGTGCTGATGAATATTCATCAGCACTTTTTATTTTAAAATCACCTTTTTCTAAAACTCGAAACTCTCCCCCGCTGCCAAAACTACCACTCTGGCTTGCATCTCATCTTCAACGCGATCTGCCCAACTTATTGGGTTTTGAGCAATTAAATCCCAAGTATTGTAGTGGATCGGGATAACTACTTTTGGTCGCAAAAACTTAACCGCTTTGAGCGCATCATCGGGACCCATCGTGAAATTATCACCAATAGGGATTACGGCAAGGTCAATGCCCTCATCCCCAATCAGTTGCATATCGCCGAAGAGGCCTGTATCTTGTGCCATATAGATTTTCTTCCCGTCATTGGTTGTCAGCAAAAATCCAGCTGGGTTGCCGCCGTAGCTCCCATCAGGGAGAGCCGATCCGTGCAATGCAAGAGTCAATTTAAGATAGCCAAAAGGATGCTGGAATCCGCCGCCAAGATGCTGGGGATGCACCTTTGATACACCTTGTGTCTCAAACCAGTTTGCAATCTCAAAATTGGAGATGACAAGAGCATCTGTCCGCTCTGCAATAGATACCGTATCCCCAACATGATCACCGTGCCCGTGACTGACGAGGATGAAGTTTGCTTCCATTTCATCGGCAGTTACTGGGGCTGAGGGGTTATCCGTAAAAAAGGGGTCGATGAGCAATTTATGTCCATCTGTTTCAAGACCGAGAGTTGCGTGTCCGTACCATGTAAATTTGTTCATGTCTTCCTCCTAGTTGATTGGGTTTTGGCGTGTTGTCCATTTTTTTGTCGATTCTCTTTATTAAATGGAATCCAGCCAAAGGTGGAGAGCGTTTCACCTCTTTGGTATGTAATTTTAGTATAACGAAAACAGATGAAAAGTCAATTTTTATCACAGATTCTCATCATCCGTCAAAGCTGATAGTTCCTGATAGCTTCTTTTGGGTAAATTTATGCTCGATGATTTCAAAAGGAGATTTATAATGGAAATTCCACGTCATTGGCGTTTGAAGAAACAACGATATGGTTTGATTGGTGAAGTTTGCCCCCATTGCGATTCTAAAATTTTCCCGCCCCGCGACATTTGCCCAGATTGTGGTAAAGAAGCAAAAGATGAATTTGCCTTCAGTGGCGAGGGTGAAGTTTATTCGTACACAACAATTTATAATGCCCCCAGCGGATTTGAACATACAATCCCTTATACAGTTGCATTAGTGCAGCTAGAAGAAGGTCCTTTAGTGACAGCGCAGCTGACTGATGTGGACGAAGATCATGTTTCGATTGGGATGCCTGTAGAAATGGTGACGCGCAAATTGCGAGAAGATGGCGATGAGCGGGGCATGTTGGTTTATGGGTATAAATTTCGTCCCCAAGCGTAGGCGGCAACGTAGGCGGCAGAAAAATATCGCTTGGAGGGCATTTTTTCAATCAAATTGTGCTTGGATTCAAGTAGTAAGTGCAACAAAACGAAAGGTCGAAGAAAGAGCGGTCTAGCCGGTCTTTTTTTGGAAAATTGTTGACATGTTAGGCGTAGAGATAGAGATCAGCACCATTCCCAAGATAGCTTCTTCACAAAACAAAAAAAGGTCTGCTGAAAAACAGTCCTTTTTTGTTTAAGTTGTCCGCCTTGTAATAACGACTTACCGTGGGTGGTATATTATTGCCAAAGTCCTTTTTTATGCTGTCCACTTTTGTAGGTCTTGATCTAGCTGAGCTAAGTCCACAAGTCGAATTCCACTTGCGTCCCAATTAGAGTCAGAGGGCAGTTCTTCCATAATTTGATTTTCGTAAACCAACGCACTTGATGTCCACCCTGAACGAGAAAATCCTGTAAAAAAGATTTGCCAATTTCCTTCTTCTGGAATAATGTTATTCGTTTTTTTCTCTATCAGCTCCTTAAGCACTTTGGGCTTGGTTTGGCTGCGTGTCCATTTGCACTCACCTAGAATCAAGGTCTTTTCCATAGAATTGAAACCAACGACATCCACCTGTGCTTTCGCATTCCATGTGCTGCCTACTTGATCTGGAAGATAAGGAAGTTCCCCTTTTGCCCCGGCTCGGATTGTCCACTCGCGGCATATTTCCTCCCATGTATAAGTGCCGATGAAATCTATGAGATGTTTGCTGATTTCTGCTAGAGCCTGATCTTGTATACCAAGAGCGAGTTGTTCTTGTCGATTTTCTAAAAAGCGGAAGTAGAAACGCAGATAGGGATCTGTGATATGGTAACGCCCCGCGCGGGAATTCTTTTTTACAGTTATGGGGATGCGTCTCTCAACGAATCCAGAATCCTTAAGTACGCTCAAGTATTTACTCACATGCCCACTTGCCAAGCCTGTGCTGGCAACAATCTCCTTGAGGACATGTGCGCCATTTGCAATAGCACTTAGAATGGAAATATAGTTATGTGGATCAGAGACAAAATCTTGCAAGAGTAATTTTGGTTCTGCTTGAAGCAAGTTGTTAGGGGTAAGAAGATTATCTTTTATGTTTTGGGAGATCGTTTTTTGTGGGTCTATTCTTTCCCAATAAGCTGGGACTCCGCCAAATATCGCATAAATGGCTACTCTATCTACTGCCGAGTAATTTGGAAAAAAACGAGCTGTGGCTCCAAAAGAGAAAGGTTGTAGATATAACTGAGCAGAAGCACGACCATATAAAGGGGCTTGATAGGAGAGAAACTCCCGTTTCATCATCCCCAAATGGGAGCCGGAAAGGCATAAAAAGAGATTGCGCTTAGAAAGAAGATGATCCCATAGATTTTGCAATTGCCCGGCTATGTCTGGAGTAACTTCAAGCAGGTAGGTGAATTCGTCTATAAAAAGAGCCAGACGTTCTTTTTCTGCGAGAGAAGCGACTTCCTGAAAAGCTTGTTGCCAACTTGCATAGCTAAAATTCTCTGGAGCAGGAGTATTGGGGTTAGTAAAATTATAGACCGCTTGAGAAAATGAGCGTAATTGATTAGCAGATGATGTGTGCGTTGCAACCCAATAGAGAGCACGTTGCTTGGATTGGCGCATCCATTCTACAAGTAAGGCGGTTTTCCCTACTCGTCGTCGCCCATACAACACTAAAAATTCAGCATGTGGGGAGTCCCATAACTTTTCTATTTGTTGTAGCTCTTTCCGTCTATCTAAAAAATCAAACCTCATCGTGTATCACCTCACTTTACATGCTTTATACTTTCAAGTATTATACTCGAAAGTATAAAGATGCGCTGGTGTCTAAGCACACCCACTACGTCTTCAAGGTATTTAGACCATTTCTTCAGCAATTTGCTTCAAGGAAACAGGAAAATAATTCCAACAGTCTATGCCTACATCCATACTTTTCATATGAGCAGAAAGTCCACAATGGGAATGTCCATAAAGATGCCAACTTCCATAATGGGAACGATCCCAAACCTGCATCGAATAATGACATAAGACAATCAAATGTGAACGTCCAAAGATGCTGACTTTAATCGTTTCCAAGGGCGACAAAACCTCAACAGGATGCCTAGATTTGGAGATATATTCTCCCTTCGACATCCACTGTTTATCATGCCCACCTGGAATAATTGAGATTTTCCCATTAAGACGAGAAAAATAAGCCGTAGCCTGTTCTTCTCCTCCAAGCGTAAAATCGCCTAAGTGGTAAATATTATCATTTGGACTTACAACTTGATTCCAATTTGCTATTAAACCCTCATCCATTTCCGAGCGAGAAGTGTAGGGACGATCGCAGTATTTGATGATATTGGCATGTCCAAAATGTGTGTCTGAAGTAAACCAAATGCCCATTTTTCAACTTCTCTCCCCATACGCCAACTCCACCGCCCTCTCACTAATTTTAGAATAAGCATTTTCTAGCAAGGCTTCAATCCCTGGTTTTGGCACAAAGCTCGCATCTCCTAGTCGTTTGAGCAGGGGTGTTTTGATGGCAGGATTCTGTATACGCACAGAAAATGTGTCCAGCGGCGCGCCAAGTTGAAAAAAGGTCGAGACGCTTTCATCCAATGGGATAATTTCCTCATCTACTTCTTCCTCGGCAAAATCATCTTCCCCCGCCCTACGTTCCCGAAGAGCGGACATGACTTCATCTTGGGTGCGCCCCCTTAGACGGAAGATGAGAAAAGGGTCTTCGTCAAAACGCTCGCCCAAAATATAATGTGCCGCGGCGATATGCTTACAGGGATTTGCATAATCGGGGCAAGAACACTCTGTATATAAATCGCCGCGCTTTTTGGGGAATAAACTTGCACCAGCTTCTTCAAAGGCTTCTTCTATATCTTGGGGCATCTCACCAGCCAAAAGTTGCGCGGTGAATATGGCTTGTTCGGCGAGTGTGTCTATCGCTTCTTCCCATTGAGCGTCTGTCAGAGAAGTGATATTGATTGTTACTTTATAGGCCTTTCTGCGCGAGCCTTGCACCTTTGCCAGAACGCCATCTTTCTTTTCATCAACCGAGATGACCTGCCCTTTGCGTGCGTAGGTGCGACCACGCCCCAGCCTACCCGAATCGACGAGACGCTCTAAAGCAGAAATCCATTGTTGCGCCCACCAACTGGATGCAAAAGCACCGCGTTTACTGCGTGCTTTGATGCCGTCTTCCACTTCTTTTGCTTTTGTTGGCTTAAAATAATAATAAGACATAGAACCTCTCTTTTTTTGTACACGGAGTTACGCGGATTGCACGGAGAAAAACCTTTTTGTTTTTTTTCGTAACTTTCAAATCTTTTTCCGTGTCTTCCGTGCAATCCGTGTACAAAAATCTTTAAAATTTCCTCAAGCTAACTGCTTTTCGTAGCTCGTCTGTACTCATTTCAGTCATCCACTTTTCACCTGAGCCGACTACCGCATCTGCCAAGGCTTTCTTGGATTCGATCATATCGTCAATCATCTCTTCGAGCGTCCCCGTCGTTACAAATTTATGCACCTGCACATTTTGTTTCTGCCCAATTCTAAAAACACGATCCGTTGCCTGATTTTCAACAGCCGGATTCCACCAACGGTCAAAATGGAAAACGTGATTTGCGCGGGTCAAGTTCAAACCCGTTCCGCCCGCCTTGAGCGATAAAATGAAAATTGACGGGGCAGAATCATCTTCTTGAAAACGGCGCACCATTTCATCGCGTTTCTTCGCGGGCGTGCCGCCATGCAAAAATTGAGTTGCTACGCCAAAATGTTTTGGCAAATAATCTGTCAAAATTCCGCCCATTTCGGTAAATTGCGTGAAAATCAAGGCACGGTCACCTCGCTCCAAAATTTCTTCGAGCAGCTCGCCCAAACGTTCCAGCTTTCCACTGCGATTATCGAGTGAAACGCTTCCCGCCTTTTTGCCCGTCTGATGCAAATACTGCACGGGATGATTACAAATCTGCTTCAACTGCATTAGCATACTCAGCACCAGCCCCTTCCGCTTCATCCCCTCGTCTTTCGCAATATCCTCCATCGCATCCTGCACAACTGCTTCATATAAAGTTGCCTGTTCTTCGGTCAGCGAGCAATAAACCTTCGTTTCCACCTTCTCAGGCAAATCGTCAATCACGGTCGGGTCGGTTTTTACGCGCCGCAAGATAAATGGCGTGGTCAGTTGCCGC
The DNA here is from genome assembly GCA_018645405.1 of Anaerolineae bacterium. Taxonomy (GTDB): domain Bacteria; phylum Chloroflexota; class Anaerolineae; order Anaerolineales; family Villigracilaceae; genus Desulfolinea. The sequence continues at coordinate 59,603 of JABGOQ010000087.1, forward strand.
AATTGCGCCACCGCTTCTTTATTTTGATAACGCTCAATCGGCAGAGAAAATTTCTCTCGAAACGCCTTTCTACTCCCTAAATAGCCGGGATTCAAAAATTGCATAATCGACCATAATTCTGAAAGCCGATTTTCGACCGGTGTCCCCGTCAGCGCAATTCTGAAGCTCGCATCAATTTTTTTGATTTCCTGCGTTTGTCTCGCCCCGGGATTTTTGATATTTTGCGCCTCATCCAAAATTACTGCCAACCATTGAATTTTTTGGATGGATTTAGCATCTATACGCGCCAGCGGATAACTGGTCAGCACCACATCTTTATCTTGGATAGCTTCTCGGAACGCCCCTGATTTGAGCCTGCTTGCCCCCCGATGGACATAAGTCTGTAAATTAGGCGCGAATCTGCCAATCTCCCGCTCCCAATTCGTGACGACCGAAGTCGGCGCGATTAATAAGGCGGGCGCAGAGAGTTTGCCATTCAGCTCTTTTTCGCGCATCAACAAAGCAATGGTCTGGATCGTTTTTCCCAGCCCCATATCATCTGCTAAACACGCGCCCATTCCCCATTTACGCAGAAATGCCAACCACGAATAACCATATTGTTGATAGGGACGTAATGTCCCATCCAAACCTGCTGGCTGGGCTAATTCTTCCAGCTTTTCCGATTTTTCAAAGCTCTCCATCAATTCTTTAAACCAGCCATCTGTTTCTACTTGGCTTATTTTTAATCCGCCCGCGGATTCTTCACCGCCTAACCCTAAACGCATCGCTTCGAGCAGAGTCATTTCACCTTCAAATTGCTGCTTTTTCCAAAAGGCTATCGCCGCTTCAATTTCTTCTGCATTCAACGTGACCCATTCCCCACGAATTTGTACCAGCGGAGATTTTAGATTTGCGAGAGCTTTAAATTCTTCTTCTGTCAGTTCTGTGTCGCCAAGAGAAAGTTGCCATTGATAGCTGATCAGATTTTGCAATGTCATCTTTCCCGGCGCAACTTTATCTTTACTCGTTTTTAATTTGGCTTTTACGCCCAATTTTGCCCCTTGCCTATTCCACCACGGCGGGACAAGAATCCCAAAGCCTGCGCCTTCTAAAATGGGCGCGGTTTCTCGCAAAAAAGAATAGGCATTTTGCGTATCTATGCTCAACTCTGTGGGGACTTTGCTCTTTAAACTCTTTGTGATTGGCGGGAAAAGCCGCGCCGCGTAACCCAAGCCAGTGAGCAATTTCTCTTGCGGCTGCTCAAAACGATGTACCAAGCGCGTTAATGCACCCTTTGATTTTTTCCAAACTTCATTGGCGGGGATCAGCAAACTGGAATCGTCTTTTGCCTGAATTAGATAATGCAAATTCCACGCGCCCTTTTCTGAAACGGGTGCTTCCAAACGAAATGCGATGCGTGAAGTTGCATCCCCCGCAACATGCAGATTTCGCATCCACGCGCGATGACTGGGTTTCAGCAAACGAATTTGTTTCGGAGAAAGTTGAATGGCAGGGTTTTCTTCAAATAATGCAGAGAGCCAATGAGAAGCAGGCTCACTTTCAGGTTTTGGTGTAGCATCTTTCCCCCAAATACGAGCGAGAGAATCGCAGAAGGTGTTCAGAAAGCTGGTAAGCAAATTTCGCGAAGAGATTTCTGGGAATTCTGCTCTGCACAAAGGCGGCATTGCTTTTTCTAGTAACGATAGTCGTTGAGCATCGTGCGGACTATCTAAAACGGGTAGCCAGCGCGCATCTTTTCCCTCAATGATGGGGATGAGCTTTTGCGCGGACAGGGTCTCTAAAGCCAGAGACGCGACTCTGCTCCAGAAAATGGTAACAAGCCCAACTTCCACGTGCGTTCCGTCTAGGATTGGTTGGGGTGCAGATAATTGTTGGAGAAGGGCAATCGCATCTAAAGCTGGCACCCAGATTGCATCCACATTAAAAGGATAGAGTGTTTTTTCTGTGGAAGGAAGTGTCCAATTATGAATAAGTTGTGGGGAGGGAGCGGGGATGCCTTTGGCTTCGGGGAGCTGAAGGGTGATGGTGCGTTTTTCGCCTTCGATATTTGGCGCAACAGCATAAGGGTGCGGTTTCGGCTTGGGGATTTTCGCCACACGCCCGCGCCTTAGCGGAGGCTGAGGCGCATCGGGCGTTTCTGCCCAAAAGAAGATGCCGCTGGGGTCGTCGGCTTTCTGCGGTGGTTGATAGTGGGCGTGGATTATGTTCATAGTTTTTATCGGTAGGCGGGTTTGATATCAAAACGCTCTTTGAAATCATGCACATTTTCTTGAGCGTTCCCCATATTTAGCGGTTCTTTATTCCGTTTGCGCCAAGCCGAAGGAGAAAGTGTGCCGAGAACCAGATATTCGTTCCCGACAATTTCTGGGCGGTCTTCCCTGTGGGATAATACCAACGAAGTTTCCAATTCGTCTTGATGAACGATCAAAAGATCACACTTTGGGCAGTAGCGGCAACGTTTATTGATTGTGGTTGGATGCTCAGGGTAAACATGGACGAATAAAGGAACTTTGCGAATCAATGTTTTGCCTGAACATCTCAGACAAGATGAAAATCTCACATCTTGATAGGGATTTAAGATAAACTTGTATTTCGGTGGCAATTTTCCGAATTGCGCTTTTGATTTTTTCCTAGCGACATGACAGTTTCCCTCATCGATAAGAACAGAGGGAAAAATGAACAAGACCAGCATTTGTTATCGCCCTTTCGATAAGTCTCATCCCAATTTGGAAAAGACTTAGGTCTCGCCGTGATTTGACATCCACAAGATGTCGCTTTCCAGTATGAATTGCATAAGTACCTGTAGAAATCAACCATAGATACAAAAAGGCAACTGCTAAAGTCAGCCGAGAAAGCCGCAGAAAGCTTCGCAACATAGAGCTTTCCAAATCAAAGCCATGCTTCTTCATATCACCGAACATTTCTTCAATCCAGACACGTCTTTTGTAATAGCTCAATACGCTTTTGGTGTTTGGAAAATTTGTAGCTAAACACCAAGGTTCCTTTTCGCCAATCTTCCAGTAAGCGAGGAGGTTCACCGTATATTTTTTAGATTGTGTGTAGCAAACATCTTCAAGCCAAACTCGTTGTCCTGCCTTCTCAACAAAATCTCCAAAGGCTTTCCATTGGCTTTCTCCTTTTGGGAGCACGAGAGTATCTGTCTTTTGGCGGAAAACATAGAACCAGCCCCAATTATCCAGTTCTTTGAGCACTTTTACAGAGCCAAACTCAGTATCTCCTACCAAAATCACCCTTGTACCTTCTGGGATAAGTTTCCTGATGTACGAAAACAAAGCTAATTGTTTACTGCCCGTGCTATGCCCACGCACATGTTTGACCCATGTCCAAGCAATGGGAACTGCTCTTCTGCGATAGGCTAAACTAACCATCAAGAGTTGATGGGCAAAGCCTACTTTCGTACCATCTACGATCAAACGAATTTCTCCGAGGTTAGCAAACTGTGCTTCTAACCATTGCAGAGCTACTGGCTTATACCACTGACGTACCCTTACTGAAGGGTTAGCTAAAAAACGAGATAAGCGACGAGTGATACTCAGTAGTTTTGCTTGACCAGGGACTTTCCCTGCTATTCTGCTCAAATACACAGAGCGGCTTTGATAAAGGCCGAGCATTAGCCAGACAAAATTCTGAATTTGAGTGATGCGAAACTTTGGATGCAGTTCACGAATTTGCTGAATCCATGTATCATTGAGTTGGTTGATTGGCATTGCTTTCTCCGGGTTCTTGTTTTGTAGAGAAAACAACTTTACTCGATTTTGCCTGCCAATCAACCCTTATTCTTAAACTGTCATGTGCCTAGATTTTTTCTTTTTACGCATATTTTTCTCTCTTTTTTCAAGTCTATCACAAAAGGATTTCCCATGAGCGAATATCAATACTACGAATGGCAAAGGCTCGAAAGCCCACTGGCGATTGCTGAGCAAAATGCTGTAGATGCCTTATCCAGCCATATTGAAGTTAGTTCTATGCAGGCGAGCGTTTCTTATAACTGGAGCAGCTTTAGCCATGACCCAATGAAGGTTTTGGCAAAATACTTCGATTCCTATCTTTATTTTGCCAACTGGGGAAGTTATGATTTGGCGTTTAGTTTCCCCAAAGGGCTGATTGATGCCGCGCCTCTCGAAGTTTATTTTGATGAAGATCACGTCAACATCACGGTCATTGAAGATAGGCTAATTTTGAAATTCGGGAAGCAAGATGAGGAGGGCTATGGCGGTGATTATGCAGAACAGGGGTATCTTTCCACCCTGTCACGCCTGCGTGACGACATCATTCAGGGAGATTATCGCGTCCTCTACATTGCTTGGCTTAACGCCATGTCAGAGCGATCTTCTTGGTACGAAGAAGATGAAGATGACCCCGAAAATTTTTACCAAGACCCTGAACCGCCTATCCCTGCTGGATTGAATAAACTCACGCTACCTTTGCAGACTTTTGTGGATGCTTTCGAAGTTGACCCTTTCCTTGTCTCTGCCGCAGCCGAACGTAGCCCCAACTTGCTACCGTTAAAGAAGACAGCTTTTGATTCGGTGATAAACAACCTTTCCCGCCAAGAAACAAACAACTTCCTGCTAAAAATCGCCAACGCAGAGCCGGGGGCAGTGGCATCTTTGCGTAAAAAATTGCGTTCTTTTGATAAACCAAGTGAAACTGTAAAAACCAAGCCACGTACGATTGGTGAATTGCTCAAAAGAGCCGAAGAACTTGAAGAAATTGAAAATAAACGCTTGGCAGAGGAAGTGCATAAGAAATATATCGCTCGCATGAAAAAACTGGAGAAAGACGAAGACAAACTTTGGCTAAGCGTGGAAAGGATTCTCGCTGGCGGGGCTAAAGCCAAACTTTACGACGAAGCGACTGTAGTGCTTGAAAGCCTCCATGAGTTGGCAGAATTTAAAGGGGAAGGATTTCGTTTCAAAACGCAGATTCGGGCATTTGCAAAGCAGTATGATCGGCGTTTGGCTTTGATTGAGCGTTGGAAGAAGAGAAATTGGATTTAGTTTCTGACAATGAAGCATGAGAGAAAGCGGCTACAAAGAAATCAAAACCTGCCCAGCGCGGTAGAAACCGTGTACACGGGCATATATCATCGCATTTTGAAATTATCTCGGGCAAATGCAGATTTCGCAAGGGAGGAGAATGTCCAATCCACGCATTTGGCGGAAGCATTGCAGTATAAACCGAAGGGGGTGATGGTTTAGCGGGGAGATGTTGGGGACAGAAGATGTTTGACGTTGATAACCAAGCCCAAAACACGCGCGGAGCGGTTTCTCATCCCCATTAATATAGAAATAGTGTCGAATATCATGCTTGACAAAATGCCCTTGATTTTGTAATATAGTGTTACATGTTTGTGTGAGCGGTCACACTCCTGTTTATTACACTACTTAATTAAAATTATGGTGCGTTCTCGTATAACTATCTATGATGTTGCAAGCTATGCTGGTGTTTCATACCAGACAGTTTCGCGTGTAATTAATCAGAGTAAACGAGTTAAAGCTGAAACACGGGAGAAGGTTGAAGCGGCGATTAAGGAACTTGATTATAGTCCCAGTCGTTTGGCACAGAGTATGGTGACGCAAAAAACCAGAACGATTGGTTTGGTTGTTGCGGATATTACCAACCCCTTCTTTTTTGAAGTTGCACGAGGGGTGCAAGATACGGCATTGGCGCAGGGATATAATGTTTTTGTCTGTAATACCGATGATAATCCGCAAGGAGAGCAGGATGTATTGACCCTATTGGCTTCTCAGGAAGTTGATGGGGTTATTTTATCTACAGCGAGTTCTACTGATGAAGAGTTGCTGGCTTTTGCGGAGAATTACAAGCCATTGGTGGTTATCAATAGGGATATTGACCACCCGAAAGCGAGTTTGGTCAATGTAGATATTTGTAAGGGTGCTAAATTAGCTGTGGAACATTTGATTGATCGTGGACATACGCATATTGCGATGCTTTCTCACGAGGGGCATCTTCCGGAACATGTGCGGCGTGTACTTGGGTACAGAGAAACTTTAGAAGCACATGGCATCACGCCAAATGATGAGTGGTTGGTTTTAGCACCACCTAATTTGATGGGGGGGTATGAGGCTACGCAAGAATTGCTTAGAAAACACCCTGAAATCACCGCTATTTTTACTTATAACGATTTGATGGCAATCGGTGCTATGCGTGGATGCCATGATATGGGCGTAAAGGTGCCACAAGATTGTGCCATTATGGGGTTTGATGATATTAAGTTTTCAGCAATGACGCAGCCGTCGTTAAGTTCTATTAGTTTTGATAAATATGTCGTTGGACAAAAAGCCATGCAACGATTATTTGAAATGTTTGACGAACCGGATACTACCTTTGCGCCAATTCCCTTGGATGTGAAACTGGTTATCCGGGAATCTACTTAGGAGTTTTTATTTTACACAAGATGTGACCGCTCACACCTTGTGTAATCACAAGATAATATGGAGGTGCCTTCTCAAAAAAATATCAAGCTATCCCCTAGTTTTCTTAAATTGTCTAAAAAATAAGGAGAAAGATAATGAACTTGAAAAAAATGCAAATCGTTTTTGGTCTAGTATTAGTCTTGTCACTAATACTGTCGGCCTGTACCCCAGAGACCGTTACAGTTGTTGAGGAAGTTGAAGTTCCCGTAGAAGTAGAAGTTGAAGTTCCAGTTGAAAAAGAAGTTTTCGTAGAGAAGCAGACAGTGATCTATAACTCCATGAATGGAGACCCTGATCCCCGTGCTGCAGACGAAGAGATCGTCAAAAGATTCATGGAAGCAAACCCCGACACTGAAGTTATTCACAGCATTGTGGCTCATGAAGATTTCAAAACCGCTATCCGCGCATATTTGACTGCTTCAACCCCACCAGATGTTCTCACTTGGTTTGCTGGTAACCGCGCTCGCTTCTTCATTGATAATGATCAAATTATGGACATTAGCGATGTTTGGGAAAGCGAAGGCTGGAACGAGAGCTATCCTAAAGGCTTCCAGGCTATGAGCACCGTTGATGGTGCACAATACTTCCTCCCGACCTCTTGGTATTGGTGGGCTGTATATTATAGAGTATCTGTTTTTGAAGAACTTGGCCTCGAAGTTCCCGAAACTTGGGATGAGTTCCTCGCTGTCAATGAAACATTGAAAGAAAACGGCTACACTCCTATTGCCATCGGTACCAAATATCGTTGGACTGCCGCTGCTTGGTTTGATTATCTAAACATGCGCATCAATGGACCTCAATTCCACATCGATTTGATGTTAGGAAAAGAAAGCTACGATGACCCACGCGTTGCCGAAGTTTTCAAATACTGGCGTGTACTCCTTGATAATGGCTACTTCCTTGAAGACGCAGCAGCTTATTCCTGGTCTGAGGCATTAGAGCCATTTATTGCAGGTGAAGCAGGCATGTATTTGATGGGCGATTTTATACGTGACAGTCTGCCCGAAGAAGTAGAAGCTGATCTCGATTTCTTCCGCTTCCCCATTATTGATCCTAGTATGCCAATTGGTGAAGATGCTCCGACCGATGGTTTCTTCTTGTCTGCCAATGCCGCCAATCCCGAAGCAGCTAAAGAATTTCTCGCTTATTTGGGTAGCGTAGAAGTACAGACATATAATGCTGAGACCCTGGGTCGTCTCCCTACCAACAGTGGTGTAGATCGCTCATTGTTCACAGAATCACAACAAAAAGGTATGGAACTCATTGACGGTGCCGATTTTGTCGCTCAGTTCTATGACCGAGACACCACGCCAGAGATGGCTGACGAAGGCATGAATGCCTTTATGGCTTTCTGGGATGACCCCGATAGCATTGAAACGCTTCTTGCCGATCTCGAAGCAGCTCGCCAAGAAATCTTTTTAGAAGAATAGAAGTACTGTTCAGGTTCGTGGCGGTTTTCCACCACGAACCTGAATTCTTTCTAACGGAGTTTTGCCATGTCACGTACCAAACGCGATATTATCCCCTATTTATTTTTAGTTATTCCTGTCCTTATCTATATCATCTGGGTAATTGCCCCGATGTTCTATACTTTTTACCTGAGTCTTACTAACTGGAATGGTCTGACAACTCCTGAATTTATTGGTTTCAAGAACTACACAAGGCTCTTCAATGATAAAGTTTTTTATATTTCTTTGATAAATAACCTGAAGTGGCTGGGCGTATTCATCACTGTCCCGGTTGCTCTTGGTCTGGGATTAGCCATGATGCTTAACACAGCTATCCCCGGTGAAAAGTTCTTCAAAATGACCTTTTATATGCCCATGGTATTGGCAATGGTCGTCAGCGGGTTGATCTGGGGGTGGATGTACCATCCCAAAGGTGGCTTGATTAACACCGTTATTGTCTCTACTGGTCTGATAGCAAAGGGTCCAGGCTGGTTAAGCGACCGTGATATTGTGCTATGGTCTATTATCATCGTCGCAATTTGGCGGCAAGTGGGATATGTGATGGTTCTATACCTTGCGGGACTAAAGAGCATTAATCCACAGTTACTGGAAGCTGCAACAGTAGATGGAGCTACTGGTTGGCAAGTTTTTTGGCGTATCATTTTACCGTTACTAACACCAGTAACTGTAATTGTGCTGGTTATTAGTGTCATTGATTCACTACGGGCTTTTGATCTTGTCTCTGTAATGACGCGTGGCGGTCCTGCAAATGCTTCTTCTGTGCTCGCAAATTTTATGTATATCGAATCCTTTAATAATTACAAAATGGGATACGGAGCAGCTATCGCTGTGATTTTATTTTTGATCAGCCTGAGCTTCATTGCCCTGTATTTATGGCGTGTTATGCAAGATGAGATGGAGTACTAAAATGGAGACTATTCGAGCATATTTCAAATCCCCTTGGCGAGTTTTAGTTTACTTAATTCTATGCTTATCAGCCTTTCTTTGGCTGGTTCCCGTCATCACAGGTCTGATAACATCTCTGCGTACTTACGATGAAATCCTCATAAACGGTTTCATTTCATGGCCTGAAACCATCACCTTTGAGAACTTCAAAACAGCTTGGGACAGAGGTGGTCTAAGCCGATATTTACCCAACAGCTTCATCATTACACTGCCATCCATTGTGCTCACAATGTTCCTTTCCTCTCTGGCAGCCTATGCTCTGGCACGTTTCAAATTCCCCGCTAACCGAGTGATTTTCTTTACCTTTGTCGGTGGCATGATGCTCCCCTTTCAGGTTCTCTTGCTACCTGTTTTTAAGCTAACAGACTTCTTGGGTCTTTATGATACCTACTGGGGCTTGATTTTTTTCCACACAGCTTTCCAGCTTGGTTTCTGCACCTTCATGTTGCGCAACTATATGCGAACTGTACCTGGAGAAATTATCGAAGCAGCACGCATTGATGGATGCAGCGAAATAGGCATTTGGTGGAAAATTATGCTTCCACTGACCTTGCCTGCCATCGCAGCTATTGCCACTCTCGAATTCACCTGGATCTTCAACGACTATCTTTGGGCAATTGTTCTTACCAGCAACGACGCACTAAAACCCGTTACTGCTGGTTTGGCAACATTGCAAGGTCAATTTATTACCGACTGGCCTGTAATTGTTGCCGGAGCCTTGATCGGCACACTCCCCACATTACTAGTATTCCTATTCCTACAGCGCTATTTCATTGAAGGACTCACTTTAGGTTCTTCAAAATAAACCTGCGAAAGAACAAAGGTACCTGAGTTCTTCCTCTGACTCAGGTACCTTTGTGTATAAGATGAGGTCACCATGAAACTTGGCGTTTGCTACTATCCAGAGCACTGGTCTGAAAAACACTGGGAAACTGATGCGAAAGAAATGCACGAAGCGGGGATTGATATTGTGCGCATCGCTGAGTTCGCTTGGGCAAAGATGGAAAAAGAAGAAGGGATATACACTTGGGATTGGCTGGATCGCTCTGTTGAGACACTTGCTACCGCTGGTCATCAAATTCTCCTGTGTACACCTACTGCTGCCCCACCCGCCTGGCTCATCTCTGCTCACCCCGACATTCTGCCTGTAGATGAGAAGGGTCGCCGCAGACGCTTCGGCTCAAGGCGGCACTACTGCCCCAACAACAAAACTTATCACGAGCATAGCAAACGAATCACAAAAGCGATGGCAGAACGCTATGGAAATCACCCCGCGGTCATCGGCTGGCAAATAGACAACGAATTCGGCTGTTATTTTGCCCGTTGCTATTGCGAGAGCTGTACATCAGAATTCCAAAATTGGCTGCAAAAGAAATACACCAGTCTCGATGAACTGAACGAACGTTGGGGAACGATATTCTGGAGTCAAACATACAATGATTGGGGGCAAATCGAACCCTATAATTTAACGGTAGCAGAACCAAATCCGAGTCACGTTCTCGATTATTATCGCTTCGCATCTGATTCATGGGTGGCATATCAACAAATTCAGATAGATGCCCTGAGGGCAAATATCCCGAAAAAGCAATTTATCACGCATAATGTGATTGCCGACCTGAACACCATTGATTATCACGATTTATCACGCAATCTCGACTTTATTTCATGGGATTCATACCCCACAGGTTACGCCGAAATGGGGAGCCAAAATTTGTATGCTCCCGATGAAGAATCCTTTGCTTATGCTCACGACCTCGGCGACCCACTCATAACGGGCTTTTTCCACACCCTAATCCGCGGATTAAAACAAGCCCCCTTCTGGATTATGGAGCATCAAACTGGTGCAATCAACTGGAGTGAAAACAACACTGGTGTACGTCCCGGTGCCCTACGCTTGTGGACGTGGCAAGCCGCCGCAACAGGCGCAGAAGCCGTCGTCTATTTTCGCTGGAAAGCATCACGCTTCGGTCTGGAACAACATCACGACGGGCTTCGGCATCATCACGGTGGAGCGAATAACGGCTATAACGACCTGCTCACGCTCAAAACTGAAAGACAGGCGTTGGAAGATTTCATCGCCCACCCGCTTGATACGCCAGTCGGGATTTTGCTCGACTACAGCACCCTTTGGGCACTCGAAATGCAGCCGCATCGCAAAGATTTTGCCTATCTAAAACATTTATTCGTCTTCTACCGTGCCTGTAAAATGCTCGGCATAGAGCCAGATATTATTTCTCCACAAGCTGATCTAAATCGCTACAAAGTCTTGCTTGCCCCCAACACATTCCTTGCCGATGAAGTTTTGGCACAAAATTTAGATAATTTTGCTGCTCAGGGTGGAAGCCTGATGCTGGGCGTTCGTTCAGGCTTTAAAGATACTAATAATGTGGTCACAGAAGAGCCTTTGCCTGGACTTTTCCGTGAATTGGTTGGCGCAAAAGTTGCGCAATGGCATTCTCTCCCACCGAAAATAGCCTATTCCCTGCAAAGTGAAATCCCCGTCTTTTACCCTGAAGCAACTTTCTGGGCAGAAGCCCTTAAACCCGATACAGGAACAAAATCTCTGGCTACCTACACGGCTTTTCCTTTTGAGAATTCTTCTGCCATCACTGAGAAAAAGCACGGCGATGGGAAAGTACTTTATTGCGGCGTTTACCCAGACGCAAAACAGGCAAAAGCACTCATGCGCTTCTTGCTGGTAGCAGAAAATATCCCAATACTTGATATTCCTGATGGTTTAACGGTAATCAGTCGTGGGAAGAAATTGTTTGCACTAAACCTGACAGAATCTCCTATAGTTTTAGTTAGAAAATCCAATCCATATAGAATCCCTGCACGAAACTTCAAACTAATCGAGGGGTAAATTATGAGCAATGAGAAAAGTTCTATAACAATGAACAACCCCAATCTCCACAATTCGCACTTGGATGGGGATGCCTTCTTTTTAGAAGGTGGAAAAGTGGGCATTTTTCTTTCACACGGATTTACGGCAACGACCGCAGAAGTTCGCTTGGTTGCCGACGAGTTTCATCGGGTGGGGTATACAGTTTCTGCCCCGCTCCTGCCCGGGCACGGTACAAAGCCAGAAGATTTGAATAATCTTCGCTGGCAGGATTGGGTAGAAAGCGGAGAAGAATCTCTCCAGAATCTGTTCAAGACCTGCGAGCAAGTTTGGGTTGGGGGCGCGTCGATGGGCGGGATGCTCGCCCTTTATCTCGCTAGTCAATATCCACAAATTTGCGGTTCTTTGCTCTATGTTCCCGCAATCCGAACGATGATGAGCAAAATGGATTTGTTACAGCTTTATCTCGGCGCACCTTTTGTGAAAGAGATAGCGCGGGATTCTCTTGATGGTTCAGACCTTTGGCAGGGTTATGCTGGGTTGCCGCTTAAGGGAGTTATTCAATTTTTGCGTTTCCAAAGGGCTACCATAAAGCGTCTTTCTCATATTCATCAGCCAATACTTATTTTTCAGGGGCGGCAAGATCTTACCGTTGCACCTGAGGCGGGCGAGATTATTATGAATGGCGTTTCTTCTGAGATAAAAGAGCATCATTGGATGGAATTTTCTAGCCACTCTATTCTTTTGGATGAGGAGTATGAAGATATTGCTAGATTGAGTGTTGAGTTTATTGAGAGAAACACCTAAGTTTTTGATCTATTACGCCCTCGTAGTAAGGGCTTCAGCCCTTATCTGGCGCATAAATAACCGCTAAAGCGGTTACTACGAGGAAATTGTTGAGAATTTATATCCTTAAAGGAGAATTTATTAATGAAAAAAGTAAATGGCCGTTACGAACTTTACGGCAACCCCATCACCCGTTCACAAACAAAGGCTGCCGATAAATGGAAAGCCATGTTGGCAAAGAAATTTGATTATGACCCAAACGAGAAATTTAATTTGAGCGTTAAGGATCACCCCTACGGGGGCGATATTTTCGGCTTGAAGGAAATCGTCCGTGAAGGGGATGGAACGCCGCTAGAGATTGATAATGGCGTCGTCGTCAGCACCATCCGCATGGGATTTGGGCATTATCGCATTGCAATGGCGGGTGTGTCTGCCGCAAAAGCGATGGGCTTCACTCCACATTGGCTTGATTTACTCGCCATACCCGGGGTTACTTCAGATGTGATTAATTGGTGTAATAGCACGTATAGTAAGTATTCACGCATATCACAGCGTTTTCCTCTATTTGACAAATATGTTTGGGAAAGCCTTACAACGGGTAATCCCTCTTTACCAGGCTTGAATACTTACTTCCATAACAAGACTTTGACTTGGCCCTGGCGTTTTGTTAAGACCCAAGTTAGAGATTATAAGATGAGCGAGTTATTTGATAATCTTTATGCCGCGTTACCTTCAGACCAACCTATTTTGACATCACACATGTGGAATGCGATGGGCGCAGTAGCGGGCGGCATGACAGGGGTGGTAAATATGATGTTCGATAATTGGCCCATGGCATTTCAACTAATTGAAGGAACCAAACATGCCGTGCAAGGTCCTGCCGGTTATTATGGCTTTCGGATGTTGCGTGGTTTTGGCGAAAAGGGTGAGGTAATGAAGCCGATGCCTAGTGCTGATATTTTCTTCACAGGACAGCACGTTGACCATGAGTTGGTCGAAAATATCGAGGTGGATTGCGCCGCTCGTATCCAACGCATGGAAGCCAAAGAACCACGTCGCTTTATGGTCACTATGGGTGGTGCTGGTGCGCAGCGCGAACTCTTCAAAGCCATCATTGAGCACGCCATCCCCCTGATCAAAGAAAATAAAATTTCGCTCTTTGTCAATCTAGGTGATCACGTAGGCAACTGGGAATGGTTGAAAGCTGAACTGGCTCCCTACAAAGATTTGCTCAACAGCCATTTCACCTGGGAAGAAACACGAGATTACACTGACAGCATTCGAGAAAATTCCGCGCACGGATTGCATGTTTTCCTTTACGACAATACCTTCCACGCGGTCTATGCCTCCAACTATCTGATGCGTGTGATGGATATTATGATCACAAAGCCTTCTGAATTGGCCTTCTATCCCATCCCGAAAATATTCAACGCCCGTGTAGGTGGGCATGAGATGTGGGGCGCAATTCGTGGGGCTGAGATCGGTGATAGCACTGTTGAAGCCCGCACCATCCCGCAGACGCTCCAAGCCATTGACCTGATGACGCACGAAAACGATTTGCTCGAAATGTACTGTGAAATGATCGTCAAGAATAAGAACATCGGTCTTTACGATGGCGCATATAAATCGGTCGAGTTGGCAACGGGCAAGAAGTTCACACGAACACCAGAAGGCATTAGAATTGGAGGCTGAGCTTTGTTACTAATTGGTCAAGAAAGAATGTTTTCTTCTTGAAAACTTTTTCTTTACTCCTTAACGAAGTGGGGTAGCTTCGGTTGCCCCATTTTAAAAGCAAGGAAAACAGATGGAAATCTTTTTGCAGGTCATCAACTTCATACTCATCTCTCTCGTGATCCAATTGATGATAGCGACCGTACTCATCATCTTTGGTACTGGTAAATTGCCAGATACCCCCGAAAGCGGCTTGGTCTTTGACGAACTCTATCTCGACTATTCTACGCTATCCGAACTAAAAACTTTCCCTGCCCGAGATGGGGAAGCGTTAGGCTATCGTCATTATCCCGCAGAATCCAACAAAGTCCTCATTCTTGTGCATGGCTCTGGCTGGCATAGTCAGTATTTTCTACCTCTGGCTGAGTACATCAGCGTAGAAGGATTGGCACAGGTCTACACCCCCGACCTGCGCGGACATGGCCCTGCCCCAAAAAAACGGGGCGATGTGGACTATATCAACCAACTCGAAGATGATCTGGCTGACTTTATCGCCTTTATCCGCAAAGATAACCCAGATGCTACCTTAATCGTCGGTGGACACTCATCTGGCGGTGGATTAGTGATTCGTTTTGCGGGAAGTCAATATGGTCAACAAGCAGATGCCTATGTGCTACTCTCACCTTATCTTAAATATAACGCCCCGACCATGCGCCCCAATTCTGGAGGCTGGGCTTATGCCTACACTGGGCGGATTGCTGGCTTATCCATCCTGAATACGATGGGCATTCATTGGTTTGATCATTTGACTGCTATTGAATTCAACATGCCCGAAGACGCCCGTGACGGGAGCGAAACCCTCGCCTATTCTCATCGGCTCAACACTGGCTACGCTCCCCGCAACTATAAAAAGGATCTAAAAGCCATTATGCAGCCTTTCCTGCTTCTCGCTGGGACTGCGGATGAAGCCTTCGTTGCCGATCAATTTGAGTCTTTGGTTTCAGAATATACATCTGTTCAGGTAGAACTTATGCCAGATTTATCTCATATGGGCGTGGTTGTCAGCCCTGATGTTCAGCCCCTTCTTGAAGATTGGTTGGGTGGGCTTTAGGTACCCTGTGCGGTAAAATCCAAGAAAAAGAAAGGGATAAAAAACGTACACAAAGAGCAAAAGGAATAAGGAATGAGCAAAATAACCATTCTTGGGGCTGGCAGCACTGTCTTTGCTAAGAATTTGATCGGCGATATTCTCAGCCTCCCTGAATTAGCAGAATCTACCATCAGCCTGCACGATATTGACGCTGAGCGCCTGGAGACGACCCGCATTGTGACTGAACGAATCGCGCGTGGTTTGGGCGTGGTGCCGTTCATCGAAACGCATCTTGATCGACGCGCTGCGCTGGTGGACGCCAACTACGTCATCGGCATCTTTCAGGTTGGCGGGTACGAGCCTGCCACCGTGACCGATTTTGAGATTCCCAAGAAATATGGCTTGCGTCAAACCATCGGCGATACGCTCGGCATTGGCGGCATTATGCGTGGCTTGCGTACCATTCCCGTTTATCTGGATATGGCACGGGATATGGAAGAACTCTGCCCCGACGCTGTTTTGCTGAACTACGTCAACCCGATGTCTATGGTGACATGGGCACTGAATAAAGCCACAAAGATTAAAATCCTTGGCTTATGCCATTCTGTGCAGGGGACAGCCGAGCAACTTGCCGAAGACATCAACGTGCCCATCGAAGAGATTAATTATCTCGCGGCGGGGATCAATCATCTGGCTTTTTACCTGAAATTCGAGCGGGATGGGGTAGACCTGTATCCAGCCATTCGTCGGGTAGCTGCCGAAGACCGCATCCCAAGTTGGAATAAAGTCCGATACGAGATGCTTACTCGTCTGGGCTATTCGGTTACCGAATCCAGTGAGCATTTTGCGGAGTACGTCCCCTGGTTCATCAAAAGAGATCGCCCCGATTTAATCGAGAAATTCAACATCCCGCTCGATGAATATATCCGCCGTTGTGAAGTCCAAATTGCGGGCTGGGAAGCGACAAAAGCGACGGTTGAAAACCCTGATGTGCCTGTGGACATTCCCGCGATGAATGAAAAACTCAAGGCGGCGGGCGCAAGCGATTATGAGCTTGAAGTGATGGCGGAGATGCTCGAGAGTTTTGATAACGTGGCGCAGTCGCATGAGTATGGCGCGTATATTATCCACTCGCTCGAAACCGGCACGCCGCGCGTAATTTACGGTAATGTGATGAACGATGGACTGATAGAAAACCTGCCGCAAGATTGTTGCGTGGAAGTGCCTGTGCTGGTGGATAAAAACGGCTTGCAGCCCACCAAGGTTGGCGCACTGCCCCCGCACTTGGCTGCCCTGATGCAGACAAATATCAACGTACAATCACTGACTGTGGAAGCGGCATTAACGGGCAAACGCGAACATATCTACCATGCCGCAATGCTCGATCCGCACACCGCCGCCGAACTCGACCTTGACCAAACTTGGTCATTGGTGGACGATTTAATCGCAGCCCACGGCGATTGGCTACCTGAATTTGAGTAAAACCTTTTAAATCACAATACCCCCCTGCCCATTCGGGCATCCCCCCAAATGCCAAAAGCATGGAATTTGGGGGGAGTGATTGTGCCCCTCCCCTAAATTCGGCAGCTCTATCGTCGCATTTGGGGGAGGCTGGGAGGGGCAGGTTTTTCCTTTGTGTTCCTTCGTGCCTTTTGTGGTAAATCTATTTACACTGGAAATAAAAATGAATTTTAACCCCACCGAACACCCCCACCGCCGCTACAATCCACTGACCGGAAACTGGGTACTCGTTTCCCCGCACCGCACCAAACGCCCCTGGCAGGGACAAGTCGAAAAATCCCCGCCCGATGACCGCCCAAAATATGATGCGGGCTGTTATTTATGCCCGGGTAACGAACGTGCTGGCGGCGTGAGCAACCCCGCCTACGACAAGACCTTCGTCTTCACCAACGATTTTGCCGCCCTGCTCTCCGATACGCCCGATGCCCCTGACACTGTTGATGAGCTATTCCAATCTCGCAGCGCACGGGGTACCAGCCGAGTGATTTGCTTCTCACCTCGCCATGACCTGACCCTGCCCGAAATGCCTGTCGAAGATATCCGCTATGTAGTGGATGTCTGGTCAGAGCAAACGCAGGAACTTGGCGAGAAAAATCAATGGGTGCAGGTCTTCGAGAATAAGGGCGCTGTGATGGGCAGTTCAAACCGACATCCGCATGGGCAGATCTGGGCGCAAAACGAAATCCCAAACGAACCCGCTGCCGAAAATCTTAATCAGCGAGCCTATTTTGAGAAGCATAATTCTCCCCTTTTACTCGATTATCTTGAACGTGAAGCAAAAGATGGTGAACGCACCGTCGTAGAAAATGAACACTGGATAGCCCTTGTCCCCTACTGGGCAGTTTGGCCCTTTGAAATTTTGCTCATGCCTCGTCGACACGTACTCCGCTTCCCTGATTTGGAAGCAAACGAACGCGATGCTTTAGCCGAAATCCTGAAAAAACTGCTCACAAAATACGATAACCTCTTCGAGACATCCTTCCCCTACTCGATGGGCTGGCACGGCGCACCCTTCAATGGCGAAGAAAACCAGCATTGGCAACTTCACGCCCATTTCTATCCTCCTCTGCTACGCTCAGCCACCGTCAAGAAATTTATGGTCGGCTACGAGATGATGGCAGAAGCCCAGCGTGATCTGACCGCCGAACAAGCCGCAGCACGTTTGCGGGATTTATCTGAAAGACACTATAAAGCCTAAAAAGATGAGAGAAAAAGTCATCCAGGAATTCATCTCTCGCTTCGGCGCATCCCCAACCCACATCGTGCGTGCCCTTGGCACGCTAACCTAACCGGCGAATACACTGACTATAACGGCGGCTTCGTTTTCCCCATGGCAATTGATCGCGCCATTTGGATATCCCTCCGCCCCCGTTCAGATTGCCGCATCGTGCTGCACTTACTCAATTTCGAGCAACCCGCCGATTTCTTCCTCGACAATTTTACTCACGAAAGCGAATGGGCAGAATATGTGCGTGGCATCGCTTGGGTACTCCAAGAGCAAGGTCTCAACATCTCAGGCTGGGGAGGGGTACTCACCGGAAACATCCCCCTCGGCGCAGGTCTCTCATCCTCCGTAGCCCTCGAACTCTCCCTCCTGAAAGCCTTCTGGACAGTCTCCAATTTTAATTGGGATGGCGCGCAAATGGCAGGTCTCGCCTGCCAAGCCGACCATGATTGGGTCGGGGTTCAATCTGGGATTATGGATCAACGGATCTCCACTCTGGTAAAAAAGAATCATGCTTTGCTGATTGATTGCCGCACCCTTGATTTCCTTAACATCGGACAAAAGCAGAAAGGATCTCTATCTTTAGGGAAAGTACAACCAATTCCTAAAGAAGAGAGGTTCTCATGTATAAGTTTATGCGAATTTTGAAATTTGCCAAGCAACTCTTTGGTGATGAAAAAAGTGCACGAAAGGCGAGTGAAGTTATTGAAGCAAACCTTGAATCTCAGTCTCCTCGAATAAGTGATATTGCAGACAGGATGCCCGGTAATTACGATGCGAGCTACAAAAGGCTACAACGCTTCTTGAAGGCAGAAGACCTTCTATCGGTACTTCATCAGCTTTTCAATGAGGATGCAGAGTTTGTAATTGGCGATCCTACTGAAATAGAGAGAGCTGGAGCGAGGAAAACAGATTATGTTGGTACGCTGAAAGATGGCAAGACCAAAGGGTTTTGGATGTTGACCTTGGCAACTCCATTGAGAGGCAGAGCATTGCCTTGCCATTTTGTAACCTATTCTTCGGCTACCATAGGGCAAGAAGTCAGCTCTCGTAATTTAGAGCATCAAAGGGCAATAGAAGGGATTGCGAAACTGGTTGGAAATCGCCCTTTAGTTTTTGCTCGAGAATTCTCCTATCTATGGCTCCTTGAAAACTTTCAAGCAGAAAACTTAAAACCTTCTGCATAATAAATATAGATGTGTGTATAGATGCAGATCGACCAGTTTTTTCAAAAGCTTATGCCCAATGGACAGAATTGAGTGCTCTGAAATTAATCAACCCAGCGACTACTGAAAGATAGTCAGCATGGGCAGATCTCCGATTGCGATAGATTTCAGACATGATACGGAACTTTTTCAACCGTCCAATGACATGTTCTACAAGAATACGTGTCTTGTTGATGATGTGATTGTAGAGTTTTTCAAAAAGTGTCAGCGGATGATTGCGTTGAGCACGTTTTGGCTTGTAGATTTTGTTGTTTGGGTAGCGTTCTTCAGCACCTTCATATCCACGGTCCAGATTGACCTGAACATCCTCTGGAATAGAATGCATGACACCGGAACCGGCTAAAACTGTATTGTCGCTTACTTTGCCAGGCAAGTTACCCGAGACATGCAAAATCAACTTTCTGGTCGTCAAGAGTTGCGACTTAATAGTATGTTCGCCTTGTTTGCCTGAATAATAGAGTTTACGAGCCGTCTTCTCTTGCGGACGCGGGATGGGATTCTCTGTAGCATCTACCCAGACTTCATTGATCTCGGGGTGAGCTTCGAGCAGTGTTTTCAAGGTTTTGATCCGCTTGCCGCCCCCAAGCTGGTGTGGCTCATCATGACCACATAACAATTCATCTTGCATGGGAACAGGCAAAACATTCAACAAGGCTGGCAACATACGGTGGTTGATCTCTCTACCTAAATTACTACCATCCAAATCGAACAAGTACCCCAAAAGCGTGTAGGATGTATACAGACGAAAATACATCAATGTGACCAACAAGCGGTCTTCCAGACTCAAGGTAAATTTTCGCCCGCCACCAATTTTACGTTTTCGATCTGGTCGCTCTAATCGTTCCTTTTCAAATTCACCATAAATCGGGCGTAGAGCGTTCAGAATTTCTGTAAACTGGGCTATGGTTACGCCCGTGAAGGACTGGAAGTGCTTTGGTTTTCTTTGAAGTTTTCTGTAAGTTAGCATAATCTATATTATGACACTAATTACGCATGAGGTTTTTAGCTTATGTCATTCGGCTCAATCAAGGGGCAAAATCGCCCAAGTTTTACCGAGACCCGGACAAAAAGGAAGAAGTGAAACTGATGATTGGACAAGGAGAAGAAGCACAGGAGTATCACCAACTTTATTACAAGGGGGTTCTTCCTGTAAATTTGAGCGGGGTCTGGAAGAAAGGCTTCAAAAAACCCTTATGGGTGATGACTACTCTCTCCCCGGAGGAAGGAATGCGAATCTATCAAGAACGTGCGAAAATTGAAACCAGTTTCAGAGATTTGAAATCCATTTTAGGCATGGATAAGGTGATGAACAAATCTAGAGCTTATTTGGAAAAAATGCTCGCATTGCTCTTGATTGCATATGCTATTGCTTTGCTTGTAGGTGAAGCAATCCGAGATGTGCGCTATGCTGATGCCAAGCCAGAAAAGATTGATTTGTCGTTTAATCCTGAAGCTGATAAATCTTCTAAGTGGCATAGTTTTTCTGGTGTATTTATTCTAATCAGGCGAAGAAGGAGATTGAAGACTGATGCTTTTGCGTAAAATCATCAAGTCTGTACTCAATATATTCGCAGAGTTAGTTGACGGCAAATATGTCCGATCTTTTGTCCCAACTTAAGTGATTTCAACTTGCTTCCGCTACCCAAACAAGTGCGCGTCATTGTGCTGGATACCACCATCCGCCGTGGACTGGTCGATTCTGCCTACAACAAGCACGTTGCTCAATGCCGCACCGCAGCCTCGCAATTAGGCATTCCCTCATTGCGAGGCATCACCCTAAATGATTTCAACGCCAAGTCTAATACCTTGGATGACCGGATCCGCAGGCGTGCGCAACATGTCATCAGCGAAAACGACCGCGCCCAACAAGCAGCCAAAGCCTTAGAGCGCGGCGATATACAAACCTTTGGACAATTGATGAACGCCAGCCACATCAGCCTGCGTGACGACTACGAAGTCTCCAATCCTGAACTCAACATCATGGTCGAATTAGCACAGAAACAAAGTGACTACTATAGCGCACGTATGACAGGTGCCGGATTTGGTGGCTGTGCAATTGCTCTTGTGCAAAAAGAAGTAGCGAATACATTTGTAGAAAATATCTGCTCCAGCTATCAGAAACACACGGGGTTACAGCCTAATATCTATATCTGTGAAGCCTCGGATGGCGTCAAGGTATTGGATTGATCTAATTCTAATCAGAATAGGACTTACGCACTTCAGGTCAAATTAGCTTCCCCCCCGTACATGAGGGTTGACGAATCCTACAATCGGAATATGTATCTCAACTGCGTAAGTCCTATAGGAAAAACTAGAGAAGGTTTCGGAAGTTCCCCAAAAATCTTTTACACCATCACAGTTACTTGCCTAGCGCGGTATAAATCAAATATACGGGTATAAGTTTCGTCCGACTGGATTGATACCGCAGGCTCATTAGAACCGCCTTT
>JABGOQ010000060.1 GCA_018645405.1 Anaerolineae bacterium
CAACATTTCTTGAATTTCTAATTTTCGCCGCTCACGCGAATCTCGCCTACACTTTTCTGCCCGCGCCTTATCCTGAGATTCCACCTCTGCCAGAGAGCTGTGCTCAAACAGTGCTGGGAACAGCTCTCTTGTTAATCGGTCTCTTTTTCACGCTCTGGGCAATGAGCGGATTAGGCTTCAAAAAAGCTTTTGGACAAGACACAAAAACGCTCAATCGCTTTGGCTTTTATCAATATACGCGTAACCCCCAAATTGTTGCTTACGGCATCGCTCTTCTTGGCATAGCAATTTTGTGGGCTTCGCCCTATTCGCTGGGTTGGGTACTGATTTATGCCATCATTGCTCATATGATGGTCACCACAGAAGAAGAACATTTATCAAGCATCTATAAAGAGGCTTACGTAGATTACTCTAAAGATGTTCCGCGCTATATTCCCCTTTTTTGGCGAAAAAACAACGCATAAAAAAACGGGCTACGGTTTTATCACCGTAGCCCGTTTTTATATCTCGCACTCTTTTCAAGCCAACAAATCTCGCTCTGCCCTATACTTCCCCTCTACAGGTGGGTACGCCTGCATATACACATCTGCTTTGCCAAATAATCGTGAAACCAAGCCGCGAAGCCCTTTTTGCATCTGCATTCCACCTTGGCTGGCGTGACAGCGCCCCGCTGCTTCTTTCTTTTTCAAGACTGAACGGATATTAATCTTCGCATGGATAGGAAAACTCACAGCCGCTAAAGATTCCAGATCAATATCCTTATTTGAACCAAATTGGGTTGGGTCTTGCCCAAAAAGTCGCATTAAGCGCATAGAAACGCGTAAGAAAGCACGCGAGAAAGTGTGATAATAAAGTTTGCGGGGTTTATAAGTCTCTCCAGCATTGGGCGCGAAAATTGGATCATCTGCGCGGTCAAAAGCGATAACTGTTGCATCATGGATCGCGATATGGTCGGGATGTCTATATCCACCGATGGGATCAAAGGTCAAGACAATATCTGGTTTAAGGTCACGGATATAACAAACGACATTCTCTGCTACCTCGTTTACAGGCTGAGCAAAGAGTGCACGTGGATGCTCGTTATCGGCTGAGCCGGGCATTCCCGAATCACGATAATCAAGGAAGTACACGCCCGCGAGGCCTAAAATCCCTGCCGCGCAACGCAACTCGGATTCGCGTCTATCGGCAATAGAGTCGAAGCCTTGCATATATTTCTCGTCCATCTCGCCAACTTCCCCACGTGTTGCACAGACGAGATGGACCTCTGCGCCCTGTTCGGCGTAGAGAGCCAAAGTCCCGCCCATGCCAAAAGATTCATCGTCAGGATGTGCCAAAACAGAAAGGATAACTGGTTTCTTTTTCATGATAGGTATTTTACACTAAATTTGGATATAGTTTGTCGAATTTACCGTCTGCATACAGATTTCTTATCTTTGATGTATGCTCAGGTTAATTTCTTACTTTCCCTCCTGTTGCTCTTTTTTGACCGCTAACCTCTCACATCAGATGCACTGCATTATTAGGGCAAGCTTGAACACAGACAGCACAACTTAAACACATCGCCGCTTTTGTGTCGGGCATTTCGTAGAGTGCTTCCTGTGTGAGTATCTTTTTCTCACAAACCAATGCAGCCTGACAAATACCATCTTCGCATTTTTCTGGTTCACAAGCTCTATAATCCACAACGATTGTTTTTTTAGGCATCTTCTACCTCATGCCCCGCTTCCCTCTGTGCCTTCTCCAATTCTTCTTCCAAATCATCCAATTCCTGAAGTAACGCAGGAGGAACCGAATGTGCGGGCCAACGTTTTTTTAAGTCTGCTATTTTTTCTTCCAATTCTTTGATGCGCTCATTTTTCATCTTCTGCTCACTTTCCCAGTAGCTCATTATCGCTTTCGTCGATCTCGGGTTTTAGAACGCTGGCTTCGGACCTCATCAGGATAATGCGCCTTTGACGCACTCCAAAAATAATTCCCATAACGCTCTACAGCCTGCGCCTGCCCATTAGTCTCTAATTTCTCCAACGCCTTTTTGGTTTCTCCTGGAAAATAACTCTCCAAAGTGGCTTCAAGTTCGTCTTGACTCATGGGATGGCGAGTAATAATGCCAACAATCGCTTCAACTATATTTTCATAGCCGCTAAGATCAAAGCTTTCATCAATCGGCTGAATTACCTTCGCAATTTTACCCAGTATCGCCCTGGCACGCAACAAACCCTCTTCACCTGATGGTCTTACCCAAGTTTCTACAGGAGGACGAGTTGGCAAAATAATATGAATCTCATCTGGCTGAACAGCTTCCAACGTCGACGAAATCTCTTCTATATCAGCTTCAGAATCATTAATTTGATCCATGAGCATAACTTCGACCCACAATCTTCCCTGATATTCTTGTCGAAGTGCTCCCAATCCCTCCACCTGTCTATCAAAAGTGGATTCCGGGTATGGCCGATTGATACGCCGAAAACTATCAGAATTACCTGCGTCCAAAGAGGGCAAAATCGCGTCAGCTTGCAACAGCGATTCCCGAACTTCAGGAAGGAAAAGCAGCGCGCCATTGGTAATTACTGCTACAGGCAGATCCGAAAGAGCTTTTACTTCTTGAATTAACCAGTCGATTCCGATATGTAAGGTTGGCTCACCTGATCCCACAAAAGTGATCCAGTCAATCGTGCCATTTTTGTGAGAATCAAGCACCTGCTTCACCTCCGTCAAGACATCTTCGCGAGGCACATATTCTCGCCGCTTGTTGACCAATGGTCTGGAGTGGCCCAGTTGGCAATATATGCAATTCCAGTTACAGGTTTTGAGTGGAATCGTATCAATCCCCAAAGATTGCCCCAATCTCCTTGATGGGACTGGACCAAAAACATATTTCATTTTCATCCTCCACTACTTTGAGCGAATATATAGGACACCCTCCCTTATAGTGAAGATGCCCTATATGTTTTTCAACAATTTTTCTTTGCCTTTAATGCGCCTCTCCATGACCATGCTCAACACTTTCGGCACAAGGAGCAGCTTCGCTCAGTTCGCCACCAAAATAGTTTTCCAAGGCAGAGCGGACTGTGCCTGTAGCGCCAGTAGATGCTTTGATGTCTAGTTCTTTGAAGAATTGAATCGCACGCCCGCCCATGCCGCCACTTAACATTACATCCGCTTTTTGCTCTTTGATAAAGCCTGGTACTTCGCCGGGTTCATGAGCAGAGAAGAAGGGATTCTCTATGACTTCAATTGCTTGAATTTCTGTTCCTTTAACATCTACAAGTGCAAAAAATGGACAACGCCCAAAATGGTGGGCTACTGTGCTATCTAAATCGTTCTTTTTTTCTACTGAAATTGCAATACGCATGATTTGATTCTCCTGATTGATTCGTAAAGCAAGATAAATCTTGCTTTACGATTGATTAAAAGCCGCGCCGCACATGTTTTGGGCTTGGGTGCTGAATCCGAGTGTTTGCGCGGCGTGGGCAAAAAAGTTCACGCGAGCGATAATGTTGACCGAAGGCACGCAAGTTGAAACCACGCGCGTCACGGCAACTCATCCTAAATCTTATTTATTGATCAAAAATGTTAGCTGTTCTGCGCCCACATATCCATCTACAGTGATTTCTTAAGAATTTACCCCAGAAACTTCGGAAACCACCTGTTTGATTTGTTGGGCGAGTGAAACGGCGATGGGGCAAACGGGCGAAGAGGGGCGAAAGGTATATTTTATTAGCCCATCTGCTGAAATCTCAAGATTTTCGATGAGGCGCATTCGGACAACATCTGCGTGGGTTTCTGGGTCGATAACTGAACGCAGACGTAAAATAATTGCTTCTTCTAAATTTTTATCGCTCATTGCACACCATCCAGTTGCATTTCTTTGATGACTTTATCCCAAATTTTGACCAACGCCTGACTAGAGGGCGCATTAGGAAGAAAATCTGTGACCGGTTGACCTTGCACCATCGCTTCTGTTACCGAGACATCAAAAGGGATTTCTCCGACCATTTGAATATCTTGCGCTTGACAAAACGCTTTGATTTCGGCAGTGCCTTTCGGGTAAACATCGGATTTGTTGATGCAGACGAGGGCGGGAACATCAAAATGGGCGGTCGTTTCCAGCACGCGGTGCATATCGTGCACACCCGCCGCTGTCGGCTCGGATACGATGAGGGCTAAATCTGCGCCCGATGTGGCAGAGATGACGGGGCAACCGATGCCGGGGGGACCATCTACCAGAACAAAATCGTAATTTTCGTCTAGGGTTAAGAGGCGCGCCTGTTGCTTGACGAGCGTAACGAGTTTGCCCGAATTTTCGTGCGCAGGTCGAAGTGCGGCGTGGAATAAAGTGCCGTAGCGACTATCGGAGCGAAACCATTTGCCCGCGTTTTGCTCGTGCATGGTGATAGCATCTACAGGGCATTGATAAACGCACGCGGCACAACCATCGCAAGCGATTGGGTCAACAAGATAAACCGCGCCGTCTTCGTGAATAGCGTCAAATCGACAAACTTCTTCACAAATGCCACAGCCCGTACAGGTATCTGCATCAACTAGGGCAATCTGACCGCCTATAAAATCTTCACTTTTGGTATTTTTAGGAGATAGCACCAGTTCTAGATTGGAGGCGTCTACATCTGCATCTGCGAAGACAACTTTTGAAGCCAAGTCGCCTAAAGATGAGAGATGAGCAAAAGCAGAGGTGACGCTGGTTTTGCCCGTGCCGCCTTTTCCACTGAGAATAACTAATTGTTTCATCTTGCATCCCCTGCTAGTTCTTGAATTTTTGTATATAGATTCAGGAATTCTTTTTTATATTTCGGGCGGATTTCTAGCAAAGTTTTTCCTTGCGCAATACCCTGACCAATTTCGCGCTCTAGCGGAATACGCATGAGCACGGGAATATCATTTTCTTCGCAATAGACACCAACTTTTTTATCTCCTACTCCATCTCGATTAATGATAACCCCAGCAGGGATATTGATCTCTTTCGTTAATTGGTAGGCTTGCCCTAAATCGTGTAAGCCAAAGGGAGTCGGTTCTGTGACCAAAATGATGAAATCCGAGCCATGCAGAGATTCTACAACTGGGCAGGATGCACCAGGGGGAGAATCTACAATAACAACCTCCGCGGAGATGCGCTCATCCCATTTTTTAAGTTTCGTAATAACGGGCACAGCCATTGGCTCGCCAACATTAAGCAAACCATGCGCAAAATTAATGCCCTCGGATGTAAGCCCGCCTTTCAACGCACCTAAAACTTGAGGGATTTCTGTAATTGCATTTTCCGGGCATACGAGGGTGCAACTCCCACAACCATGACACATTTCCGGAAAGACGAGAGTCTGCCCGCCCAAAACGACAATGGCATGGAACTGGCAAACTTCTGCACAACGCCCGCATCCATTACATAGATCATCATCTACATCGGGAATTAGCATCTCAACATCTTTCTTTTCTGTAAAATTGGGCTTTAGAAAGATATGC
This sequence comes from Anaerolineae bacterium, assembly GCA_018645405.1. GTDB lineage: Bacteria > Chloroflexota > Anaerolineae > Anaerolineales > Villigracilaceae > Desulfolinea. Next base: position 5,476 of record JABGOQ010000060.1, read on the forward strand.
GCGTTGGGTGCTTCAACATCACAATCTAGAAAAGATATGCTTTTTTCTCTTTCTGAAAGAGTTTGGGCGAGGGCGGTGGCGATAGTCGTCTTTCCTGTACCGCCCTTGCCGCTGGCAATTGCTATGATCATAATTTTATATTGCGTATTGTGTAATTTTGGGTCTTTGGGACTTTGAGGTATTTTCAAAAAAAGAAACCACGAAGTCACACGAAAAAACACGAGATGTGAGAAAAAAATCTGCAAAATCTGGCCAATCTGTGGATAGTTTTAAGACTTTGGGAACACTCTACCTCGAAATCCTAAAGAGCCGTATTTTTTACGCAATACGCAATACGAATTTAGGGTGAATTAGTTACTTGAAACTATTCTTAGTGATGCATTTCTTTGCCGGTCGCCGAATCAACTTCTTCCAGCTCTTCGGCTAAAAATTTCTCTAGCAATTCTTCTGGTGTTCCTTCTTTGGCAACAAAGGTTCGAATACCAGCGGCTTCAAGCGTTGTATAAGCTTTAGGTCCATAGCGCCCCGTAATTGTTGCTTCTACGCCATTCTCAGCAAGAAATTGAACCGTTTGGGGTCCGGCACCGCCACTTGCGCTTTTAGCAGGATTTGGCTTGGTTTCCCAAAGACTTGTTTCTGAATCTATAAAAACAAAGAAATCACAACGCCCAAAACGGGTGCTAAATTCTGTATCTTTTTTTCCATCATGTGAAGAAATTGCTATTTTCATAATTTGTCCTTTTTATGGAGTAATGGAGTAGGGAATATGGGCAAAACCACACTGTTTCCCCCCCCTACTCCATTACTACTTTACTTCTCTAATTTATCAAGTCTGCCAACAACACTTTGCAGAGTGTCTAGTATGGACTGCAACACACCGCCTCCGCCACCCTGCGAAAATGCTCCAGCACCTCTGCCTCGACCGCGCCCTCCAGCAGAGCGGAATCCTCCGCGTCCTTGACCGCGCCCGAAGCCACGAGTGTTCTCAGTATTATTTCCTGAGCATTTGCTCATTCCTTGCCCTGTCATTGCCCCTTCCCCTCTTGGGCCTGTTTTATCTGTATTCGGCATTTTATGCCTCCTTTTTATTTTTAATATCTACCTTTTCGTAAACATCTAATAATTGGTTAATTTCATCTCGCGCTCGGCCTAAATCTGTTGCCCATTCTTCCAGGTGAGCCTCACCTTCGGGCAATATCTGATAGACGCGCCGTCTGGGACCCTGGCTTTCATCGCCCCACGTGGAGGAGACCCAGCCCGCAGATTCCATATCTCGCAAGGCTCTATAGACCAAGCTGGGGTCTACGGCTTCTTTGTCGAAGCCAAATTTTTCCAATTCGTCTAACATGCTATAGCCATGCCCTTCTTCTTGCGAAAGGATCACAAGCAAACAGGGGCGCAGAAACCCCCGTACGCCACGCCGCTTAGCTCTTCGTCCACGTCCTCCTCCTCCACCCCTTCGCCCTTGACCTCTACCTACCATAAATCATCTCCTTCAACTTCAGCATTTGTACTATATAACGCTAAGGACTAATTGTCAATAGTGACATATTGCACTTTGTTGCAATCAACTTTGCGTCAAGGCTTTGATATAATATCTATTATGTCAACTAAATTTCGTAAACAAATAGCATTGCCGCAAGATCATGGCTCATGGGTATTTATCTTAATGCCCCTTTTTATTGGTTTCTTCGCTGGTGGGAGTTTTTCGACTGCCGCTATCTATCTGATCGTTGCGGCGATGGCTGCCTTTTTTATTCGCCAGCCGGTGACAGCCGCAGTGAAGTCTTATGCTGGGCGTCGTCCGCGCACAGATTTACCGGCAGCACGCTTTTGGATACTGATCTATGGCTTCATCGCAGTGTTGATGTTGGTCGGGTTGGTATTGCGTGGTTTTGAAAATATTCTTTACCTTTCAATACCCGGTATCGCTATTTTCGTCTGGCATCTTTATCTGGTCAGTAAACGTTCGGAACGGAAACAGGCTGGATTGGAAATCGTTGCCAGCGGCGCATTAGCCCTTGCCGCGCCTGCCGCATTATGGGTCGGAAAGGGAAGTTATGATTCCAGCGGCTGGGTTCTATGGATTTTGGTTTGGTTTCAATCAGCGGCATCCATCATCCACGCGTATATGCGTTTGGAGCATCGGAAGCATGCCCAAATTCCAGAGCGAAGCGAGCAATTCCAAATCGGTAAGCGCGCGTTGATGTACACATCCTTCAACTTTATCGCAACTCTCCTACTGGGAATCTCCCAAGTATTGCCACGCTTTATCTTTATCCCCTTCCTTTTACAATTTATTGAAACGCTGTGGTGGGCGTTTAATCCCGCCATAAAAGCAAAACCAACTTCGGTAGGATTTAGACAGTTGGCTATAAGTACCATTTTTACGATTTTATTTATAATCGCTTGGGAGTTCTAAAATGACTGAAATGACCTGGGAATTGCTGACCAAAGTTTATGATCGTATCGAGGCTGAGATGATGAAATCTGCGCTTGAAGCCTTAGAGATTTCGGCTGAGTTGGCGCAGGAAAGCGTGGGCAGTACAATGCCGGTAAGTTTCGGTAAATTTGCAGAAATCCATGTTTTTGTTCCTAAAGAAAAGTTTGAAGAAGCCAGCGTGTGGCTTAAGAACTATCTTGAGGACACCACCGAAAGCAAAGAAGACATCGATGAAATTTGACCTAAGAGAAGCACTATAGGATAAGCTCGAAAGGAGAGATCCATGAAAAAACTTCGCTGGGGGCTTCTTAGCACAGCCCGTATTAACCGCGCCTTGATCAAGCCGATACGCGCTTCACGCAGAAATGAACTTGTTGCTGTTGCCAGCCGTACCCTTGAAAAAGCACAAACTTATGCAGATGAGTGGGAGATTCCGCGTGTTTTTGGAAGCTACGAAGCCATGCTCGCAGACCCCGATATTGATGTAATATACAACTCCCTACCAAACTCAATGCACGCGGAGTGGACGATAAAAGCCGCAGAAGCCGGTAAACACGTTCTCTGTGAAAAACCCCTTGCCATCACCGTTGGTGAAGTGGATGCCATCCTCGCCGCCGGTGAGGAAGCAGGTGTTACGATCATGGAAGCCTTCATGTATCGTCACCATCCGCAGAATGAAAAAATCAAGGAACTCATCAATAAAGGCGCGATTGGGGAGTTGCGATTGATCCGCGGATCTTTTTCCTTCAACCTGGATTCACCTAATAATATAAGGCTTGACCCCGCGCTCGGCGGCGGCAGCCTCTGGGATATTGGTTGTTATCCAATCAGTTTTGCGCGTATGATCGCGGATGCAGAACCGATCGAGGCTTTTGGTTGGCAAATAACAGGAGCCAGCGGCGTTGACGAGACTTTCACAGGACAGTTACGCTTCCCCGATGATCTCTATCTTCAATTTGACTGTAGTTTTCAAACACCCTATCGCGTCCATATGGAAATCGTTGGTAGCGAGAATGCAATTATCGTACCGCAGCCCTATAAACCTGGCAGCAAGGAAAAAATTTTTTTAGGTGACGGCAATAAGAAAAAGAAAATCTCCATGCCCGGAGAAGGACTTTATCGTGGGCAGGTTGAGAATATGGCTGATGTAATTCTGGACAATAAAGCCTTATGCGTTAGCCTATCGGATAGCCGTAATAATATTGCAGCTATCAAAGCCCTGCTGCAATCTGCGCGTGAGGGAAAGGTCATTTCTATTTAGCGCGCATAAATAAAGAATAATTATTGAGAACGAGTTAGCAAAAGAAGAGAATATGCAAAAAAATAAACCAGAGAATATAGCAGAATGTACTGTGGGAATAATTCGTACTGATGGCGGGATCCTCTTCTTTAAGAACAGGGATTTACCGCGAGAGCATCTGGTCAACAAACTGACTATCATTCAATCCACGCCAAATATTTATGCTTTGAAGGGTGTAAATCTTAAAACAAATGAGCTTGAGGGTGTCTCAATTGGAATCAGCAAGCATAAAATCTGTGTAGCGAATACTCATGTAGAATCAACGAAAGATTTGACTTATGATATTTTATGCGAAAGGCTTTTAGTCGAAGCACATGAAAAAAACGATATTCCACAAATCGTAAAGGATTTCATGCGTAAAAATGCTGTGCAGGGAGGTAGAATTTTAATCGCATCCCCAGAGTGGGCTTATCTTATCGAGGTCTTCAAAAGGGAATTTCAGATTCAGGAACTTGAGAAAAGCTTCGTCATGACGAATAATTTTTCGCTCATTTCCCATCAGCCAAAAAGAGAAAAAATAAGAGAAGAAAGCTCTCTCAATCGTCTTGAAGTTGCAAGCAAAATGATAAAAGGCATATCCAATATCGGGATGCTCAAAAGTATGCTTCGCTCACATATTCCTGAGAAAGGCGAACTATCAATTTGTAATCATCAAGAAAGCGGTGGTGGTACTGAAAGCAGTCATATCATACAGATTCAAGGAAGCTATATTGGCTGGTCATCGTCAATTGAATTTCCCTGTGAGAATGATTATCGCACCATAGAATTGTTTCAGAAGTAAGTACCTGGCTATTAACTAAAAAAAGCTCATCCGTATTTGCGGATGAGCTTTTTTTATTAACAACTATTCTTAGTTACCACTAGCCTGTTGATAGAAATTGGAGAGCAATCCTGCCTGCAATTGGAGTGTGCCGATGATAACTTTTAACGCCAAAATGATGCTGGTAAAGAGGAAAGCCATTCCGAGCATACGGAGCGGATTGAGCCAAGTCGCGAAACTGCTCACCACACCCAATTCTGCGAGCAAAGCCGACCCAGAAGCTGCGGGATTTAATTCGTTCATGATAGAGTGCCTCCAATAAGAGGGAACTACACCCGTCGCCAAGACGATGCCAATAATAAGAGCGATCATCAGGATCATAACACCCATCAAGGTGCTCAATTGGAAAACACGCACAACTTTCGGGGGAGCGGGCATTGCGGGGCGTTGACCTTCCGGTATATGACTGGTAATAACTTCACCCATCGCACGCAACTTCATTGCGATTGTGCCTAATGCCATCGTGATCGCCATTAAGCCCAATCCGAGACCGAAGAATTTGAATTGGGGCAACCAGGCTTCTGTCACATGGATGGAAGCATTCGCCTGCACAAAAGCACTGCCGACTGCGGCTCCTTCACGGACAGCTTTTGCATCTGAGAGGAAGGTTCCCCAGGCTGGGCTGAGAGAGAGGAGCCCAACCAGAAAGGAGATTAGTAAAAACATCCAGCCCATAAAAGCGATGCGGGGATACATAGGCATCATGCCTTCGATCATACCAAAGGGAAATGGTGATTTTTTATTCATGTCTAATTTTCCTTTTTCAAATAGGGGAAGCAAGCGCTCATCAAACTACCACGGTTTTTAAGCAAAGCGGGGATAGTCGAAAACTCTAACGCAATCCCGACCATGAAAGAAGCTACGCCCAGGAAAGCAAGAGGCTCAAGCCAGCGAGGGGTCGTTACTAGCACGCCCAATTGCCCGAGTAATGCAGAGCCAACTTCGGCAGTATCACGGATGGTTTTAGCGTTCCCGCCCCAGTAGCCAGCAGCAGTCGGAGCCATTACGAAAAGACCAATTATGAATACACTTAGGATAAAAGCCCAGCCCATCAGGGCAAAGAAAGGGAATGCTTTCATCTGCCAAACTTTATTTGCGGGTTTCATATCAAATACTCCTTTTATTTACCAGAACCTAAAACGCCTGAGAGCATTTTAGTCTGCGCGCTGAGGATGAAAATAATCGTCGCCAATCCCATTGTGATGGCGAGAAATTCGGTTGAGATGGCAAAGAACTTGAAGGGAACCAACCAACCTTCTACGATGTGGATGGTCTGAATACCCACCAACAAAGTCGAGCCTGGTCCTGCGGCATCAATGGTGGGCATGGGGTTCGCAAAAACGGTCCGAGCAATCCCTGAAAGCCATAACCCAACGCCAAAGGCGATAAAGAAGAACATCTCACCAAGCATCATCACCATCGGCATCATCCGTCCATACCACGGAGCTGCCGGCAATTGCGGGCGAGTGCTTGCAGGCAAATTAGAGAGAACTTCCTCTCCCACACCTTTCAGATGGTCGATAATAATCCGTAACGCCATCGCAATCCCGGCCAAAATAAAGCCAATGCCGAGAAACTTGAAAGGCGGCATCCATAAACCGATACTTTCCATAGAAGCCCGTTGCGCCATCATTGTGGTTTCACGAACAATCTTAGACTCTGCAAAATAGGCTGCGGCAGTTTGGGAATTGCTATATCCCACAAAGAAGGCAACCATAACAATCACGAATCCCATAATAATCATCATGGGGAACATTTTTGCCATTTTTCCAATCATTTTGTCCATCATAATTCTCCTGTTATTAATTCGTTTGATTAGTATTGTGGTTTAAACCTTAATTGCTAGATACCTCATCTTATATTTTTCTTACACTCGCCCACATTACATAAATGAAAAGTGCCTCTTTCTCATAAAAGAAAGAGGCACTTGAAAGAACACAGGGGAGGCTTAGATCATTGTTTTTTGACAACCACCCACGCATTAAATTCTTCGGTATGTACATCAACATCTGCATCATCAAAGGGGAAAAGGTCTGCAATTTTTTGCGGGGATAGAAAATGGCTACGCATCAGGGCAAGTTTTTCTGCAACGGCGATTAATTTAACCGCAAACTTGCGGATATCTGGTTCCTGGATGACGATTCTCCCACCCGGCTTGACGATCCGCCAGAGTTCGCACGCGCTTTGGGCTTGGTCATTGACATGATGGAGAGCGTCTACCATTAGAATGCAATCAAAGAAATTGTCGGCGAAGGGCATCGTCTCGGTCAACGCGCAGGTCGGTTGAAGATCATCTTTTGTCGCGGCTTCTTTCAGCATCCCCATCGAAATATCGGATAGCACAACCGAACCGACATGCTCCTTCAAAAAGCCAGAAACTCGACCTGTCCCGCCACCTGCGTCGAGGAGACGACAAGTTGGGCTTGGTTCCAATTCACGGAGCATAGATTCAATGGCTGCCGAAGGGATAACACGCTCATAAAAAGGGGCGAGAAAATCAAAATGGTCAAAAGGCATAAGGGTTTCCTATTCTGTGGTCTGGTTAATTCCCCGTTGTGATCAAATCTTTGATGCGGTCGTAGGTTGCAGGGCCAATTCCACTGACTTCTGTCAGCTCGTCTGTGCGCTGGAAGTTCCCGAATTGGCGACGATAGTCAATAATTGCCTGGGCTGTTGAAGGGCCAATCCCCGGCAGGGTATCCAATTCATCCAGATTAGCGGTGTTAATATTGACACGATCTGTACCGCCTCCACCTGCATCATAATAAGAGCGCGTTTCGATGTTAATTTGCGCGCCGTCTTTCAGCAAGGCAGCAAGGTTGATCTCTTCGCTATCTGCGATGGGAAGAAAACCGCCAGCGGCGTCAATTGCATCGGTAACGCGACTCCCTTCGGGAAGATCGTATACCCCGGGAGAAACTACGGAACCGTTAATATGTACAGAAATGGGAGCAAGTGTGGGTGGAGGGCGAAGCGGAACCGCATCCCCGCTTGGTTGACGCGCAGTATTCCAGATAATCCCCGCGAGGAGGACCCCTATCAAAATTCCTATAATAATATTGATCGTTGTTTTCATATTTTATTCCTCACCTTTCATCACACCGCATGACCAGTAAGGTAGTGCCTTCACGCGCTAGTAGATCGACCAGGCTCGCCAAACGTGAAATACGGCGGAAATATGGTGGCATATCTTCTGCCTGAACTGCATAAAAGCCAAATTTCTCATAAAGCTTACCGAGCTCAAAACGACACATCAAATAAAGGGGACGCGAGGCATTAAGCATCAGTTTTTCAATGATCACTCTCGCCATGCCCTGTCCACGATTTTCTGGTTGGACGGCAATTGATGCGATTTCTGTTGAGCCATCCAGATGTGTTTTGACCTGCCCGCAGGCAATCATTTTTTCACCTGGGCTTTCGGCAATAATAAATTGTTGCCACTTCAGGCCTGTCGGATTGATTTTTGTAGATCGCACCAGCGTGCGAATGGCTGAAAAATCAGCTTCACGCGCTGGGCGTAAGGTAAATTTATCCAAGTATACCTGCCGCGAGTAAGATTGTCAGGGAGCCAATATACCAGTGAATGAGAAAAGGATAAAGAAAGGATTTGCTCCGCCATGCGATCCAGCCGAAGACAAAGCCACCAAAGATGGTGGATAGGGTTTCGATTTCTGGTTTGTCGATATGAGCGAGGGCGAAAGGGACAGCTTGAATCCAGAGTGCGTCATCACCGAATTTGCGAGCATAACCGAAGAGCAGAAAGCCGCGAAAGAGAAATTCCCAGCCGAGGAGATCGAGAAAGGTGTTCCATGGGAGGCCGGGGGCTAAATAGGCATAGTAGTCTTGCATCCCAGTGTTGGCGCGAAGAAGCCACCAAAGAATGGGCGTCATCAATAAAATGGCGAGGATAGTGAGCTTCAGCCCCTCGCGCCAATCACCGAATTGGAAGCCGTATCTGGCGGGGCTTTCTCGAAAAATAAAAATGATGGTAAAAAGGGGAATGAGGAGATAGAGGATATTGCGGTCTATCAATTTGGATGATGTAAAAAGATGGTAATCATCCAAAATCAGTAAGGTGGTGCTGAGAATGGTGATGGTGGCAATTTTCCAATCGAGGGAGGGTTTTATTTGAAAGGTCACAAAATGTCTGTAGGCGTTTCAGCTCTTCTTGGCTATTTGTTTAATTAAATCATTGAAAATATAGTCGTGAAATGGGAGAAAAGTATACCAATAAATTTTTCCGAAAAAAGATTGAGTCTGATAATACGCTTTGATATGTAATTTTTTTACTTTTTCCCCTTCTATTCTAAATTCCAACCACGCTCTCCCTGGGAGCTTCATCTCAGCCCGCAATAAGAGTAGTTCGTCAATTTCCAGTCTTTCGACCCGCCAAAAATCCACGACATCAGTTGCTCTCAAGGTAGATGCACTTTTTCGTCCGCGGGTTGTTCCTACGCCCAAAAGAACTTTATCTATTGCTCCCCGTAGCTGCCACATCCAATTGCTGTTAAACCAGCCTTTCTCTCCACCAATCTCGCAGATTGATTTAAAAAGTGCGGTTGCCGTTTTTTCTGTAGAGAGTGAATAAGACGAAGTATATTCTGGAGGGGGTATCAACTCGCTCAGTTTCAAGGCTAGCTCATGAGCGGGTGGATAAGCATCGGACCACCTTGTATGAATTCTATCCTGCTCTTCACGAGACATTGCTCGCAGAACAGTTTCTGCATAGCTCAATCTCTGGTAGGGTAAGATCTTCTCCAGAGCATCACACTCACAAATCACTTCATTCTTAAGACCTTCCAGAAGACTTCGTACAATTGGTGTGGGGACAGGCGTAAGCAAGCTGGTTGTATACGCTAAGAACTTTATATTGGTAATCGGCAATGAAATAAACACCCTTTTTTTGCCAAATATTTCAGAACACTTTTGAATCATTTCCCCATAAGTCAGAATATCACTTCCGCCAATATCAAAAGATATATCTTTTGTTGTGTTCGTCTCCAAAACCCCAACCAAGGCTTTTATAACATCCCTGATCCCAATTGGCTGACATCTATTTTTCGCCCAATGAGGGAGAGGGATTACAAGCAGATTTGTGGCGAGATTCTTTATAATTTCATAAGAGGCACTCCCTGAACCAATAATAACCGCCGCCCGAAGAATTGTTACCGAAACTCCACTTGCCATAAGCTCATTGGCAACTTCGATTCTGCTGCGCAAGTGAGGAGATAGCGCTGATTTTGTGTCCCCGAGCCCTCCAAGATAAATAATTCTTTCTACTTTCTTTTCGTGAGCTATTTTAGCAAAATTTTGCGCGGCTTTTTTATCTGCGGCTTGAAATTCTTCTTTCCCCAACAACATCGAGTGGATCAGATAATACGCAGCGTAAACACCATCTAAAGCATTTCTCAGTGAATCGACATCTAAAACATCGGCAACAACAATTTCAACTTTTCCATTTCCCCATCTCTCTTTGTCTGCGGGTGATATCGCCCTGACCATGACCCGAACATCATATCCCCGTTCAATAAGTTCAGGAACAAGTCTTCCCCCAATATAACCGGTAGCGCCAGTTACGAGAATCTTTCCCTTCTCTGGCACTGGAAAGGAAGGTAGGTCATGACAGAAAAAATGATTAGTGTCCATATTTTTAAAAACCATAGGGTGAGAAAAAGTTACCCTATGTGCAACAAACTGATACGCATCTCCCACTTTTTCTTGCGCTGAAAAGAAAAACCCTTGCGAAGACCGAAACCTTCGCAAGGGTTTGCTAACTAGGCTTTCAAAATCCCAATCTTCGCTTCTTCGTCGCCAAATTTCTCAACGCCAACTGTTGCGCCTTCGGAGGCTGCGCCAAAAATGAGTTCTTTGGTGAGAGTTTCGCTCATGATGTAATCACGGTGAGCATCTACGGCATTTTGCAATTCGTCATTCGCATCAACGAAGACCTTTATACGGTCTGAGACATCAAAATCGGCGGCTTTGCGCATGTCTTGGACGCGGCGGACGAATTCTCGTGCGAGACCTTCAGCGAGGAGTTCGGAGCTTAGTTCGGTGACGAGGGCGGCTAGGAATGCGCCATCGGATGCAACCGCGTAGCCTTCTTTTGCTTCGGCTTGGACTTCAACTTCTTCGGGCAAAATTTCTAGTGTTTCGCCGTTTACATCAACCTTGAGATTCTCGCCAGCCAAGAAGGTTTTGGCGGCTTTTTCGGCATCCTCTTCCATAATCGCTTTACGGACTAGAGGGAATTTGCTCTGGTATTTCTGTCCCAATTGTTTGGGATAGGGTTTGACACTATAAGCGACCGCTTCGCTACTCGCATCAAGCAAACGCACGGCTTTGACGTTTAGCTCGCCTTTGATGAGGTCGGCGTAGATGGAGATAGCTTCTCTATCGTCCACATTGCCGATGAAGAAAGCGACTTCTGCGAGGGGCTGGCGGACTTTCAATTCAGATTTTTGGCGGGCGGCGTGACCGAGTGAAACGAGCTTCATCACCACGTCCATTTCTCGGTTGAGTTTTTCGTCTATGAGGCTTTCATCCAATTCTGCCCAGTTGGAGAGATGCACAGAGTCGGGGGCTGAATCAGATGTATCCATACCGCGCACCAAGTTTTGGTAAAGTTCGTCCGCGATGAAGGGCATGGTGGGGGCAAGCAGTTTAGATAATGTGGTCAGCGCAGTATAAAGCGTGTAATACGCGGCTTCTTTATCGGCATCCGCTTCGGACCGCCAAAAACGTCTACGAGACAATCTTAAGTACCAGTTTGAGAGCGAATCCACAAAATCTGTTATCGGGCGTGTAGCACCTGGGGTATCGTAATTTTCGTAGGCGTTTGTCACATCCCGCACTAAGGTATTTAGCGAGGAGAGCAACCAGCGGTCGAGGAGGTTATCCAGTTTGGCGGGTTTTTCCAGCTTCGGCGCATCCAAATTGGCGTAGGTAACGAAGAAAGAGTAGACGTTCCAAAGCGTGAGGGTAAAACTGCGGACAACTTCGTGTACAAGATCGACAGAAAAACGGCGGGGCTGACCGGGCGGGGTGGCGGTGTAGAGATACCAGCGGAAGGCATCGGCACCGTGCTGGTCGAGAACTTCCCAAGGCTCAACGATATTGCCGAGTGTTTTCGACATTTTCTTGCCTTCGCCATCGAGAATATGACCGAGAGAAAGCACATTTTTGAAGCTGACTTTATCGTAAAGAAGCGTACTGATGGCATGGAGCGAGTAAAACCAGCCGCGCGTTTGATCTACAGCTTCGCAGATATAATCGGCAGGAAATTGTTCTTCAAATTTATCTTTATTCTCAAAAGGATAATGCCACTGAGCATAAGGCATTGCGCCAGAATCGAACCAAACATCAATTAGCTCTGGAACGCGGTTCATTTTTCCACCACATTCTTGGCAGTCAAAATGAACATTATCCACATAGGGGCGATGCAAATCTAAATCGCTTTGGTCGC